>CALRYY010000004.1:0-89689 GCA_943372515.1 Ramlibacter sp. 2FC
CGGGCGCCGTCATCGTCACGCCGCCCACACCCGCCCCAAAGCCGGCTGCCGCGCCCGCTGCACCCGCAGCGGCCCCGGCCCCGGCCAAAATCGCGCCGCCTGCGCCGCCTGCGCCGGCAGCACCTGCGGCGCAGGCGGCGCCCGCCGCGCCCGCCAAGCCAGCCGCCGCGGCCCCCGCGCCCGTGGCGGTGGCTGCCCCAGCCGCCAAGCCCGCCGCTTCGCCTGCGCCCACGCCTGCTGCTGCGCCTGCGCCTGCGGCCGCTTCAGCGGCGGTCAAGGCAGCAGCAGCCAGCCCCACCGTCAGCAGGTCACTGCCCGCTGGCAACAGCAAGGCCCGGTGTGCCCTGCTGGGCGTCCAGCTGGACCAGGTGGAGAACAAAGCCCGCGCCGGGGGATCGGCAGCAGACATGGAGCGATTCGCCCAGGAACGGCGCGCTGCCCAGAAATCATTGATAGAAGCGGGCTGCTGACGCGGCCGCCCCATCCGGCCTTACGCGGCCAGCGCCCAGTCGATGTGCTCGGCCAGCAACGCACTGGCGTGCGCTCGCCGGGCCTGCAACGCGGCCCGCATCACCGGGTCGTCGGCCCCGCGCAACGCATTGCCCATCGCCACCGCCACATTGCGCAGCCAGCGCGCGTGGCCTATGCGGCGGATGGCACTGCCCTCGGTGTGGCGCAGAAAATCCGCCTCGCTCCAGTTGAACAGCGTCACCAGTTGCTGGCCGGTCAGCCCTGTGCGTTCGTCAAAGTCAGGCAAGGCATTGCGCTGCGCAAACTTGTTCCACGGGCAGGCCAGCTGGCAGTCGTCACAGCCATAGATGCGGTTGCCCATGGGCGTGCGCAATTCAAGGGGAATAGCCCCTGCATGCTCGATGGTCAGGTAAGAAATGCAACGCCGCGCATCCAGCCGGTGCGGGGCCACAATGGCCTGCGTGGGGCACACATCGATGCAGGCGCTGCAGCTGCCGCAGTGCGCCGCCACCGGCTCGCTGTGGGGCAGGTCCAGGTCCACATAAATTTCGCCCAGGAAGAACATCGACCCGGCCTCGCGGTTGAGCACCAGCGTGTGCTTGCCACGCCAGCCCTGGCCGCTGCGCGCGGCAAGCTCGGCCTCCAGCACCGGCGCTGAATCGGTGAACACGCGGTGGCCAAAAGGCCCCACCTGCTGCGCAATGCGGTCCTGCAGCTTTTGCAGGCGGTGGCGCAAAACCTTGTGGTAATCACGCCCGCGGGCGTACATGGAAACAATGCCCTCGCCTGGACGCGCCAGCCGCGCGAACTCCACAGCCTGCCAGCCGGGCGGCGTGGCCGCGCCCAGGTAATCCATGCGCGCGGTGATCACGCTGACGGTACCAGGCACCAGCTCGGCGGGGCGTGCGCGCTTCATGCCGTGGGCTGCCATGTAATGCATGTCACCATGGAACCCGCGGGCCAGCCAGTCGCTCAAACCGGGCTCGGCCGACGACAAATCCACACCAGCCACGCCAATTTGGGAAAATCCGGACTCACGGGCCCATGCCCGGATGTTTTCCACCAGACGAGGACCGTCGATCTGACTGCTGCTGAACGCCACCCGCCGATTGTAGGAACCGCCCCGCCGCAGGTGCTGGCCTGGGCAACCGAGGACGACACCCGCGCCTTTGCGCAGCGGCTGGCCGGGTCACCCGCGTTGCGCAATGCCTTCATCGAGCTGCACGGCGACCTGGGTGCGGGCAAGACCACGTTTGTGCGCCACCTGCTGCGTGCTTTGGGCGTGCAGGGCCGGGTGAAAAGCCCCACCTATGCCGTGGCGGAGCCGCACGAGGTGCCGGGTCTGGCCATCTGGCACTTTGACTTCTACCGCTTTGCCGACCCGCGCGAATGGGAAGACGCGGGCTTTCGCGATGTGTTTGCCAGCCCCGGCCTGAAGCTGGCCGAATGGCCGCAAAACGCCGCGCCTGTTTTGCCCGTGGCCGATCTGGTGGTCCGCCTGGCCGTGCTGGCCGACGAGGCCCGCACGGCCACGCTGACCGCACAAACGGCCACCGGGCAAGCCCTGCTGAAAGACGCTGCGGCATGACCCAACGTCAGCCACCCTCGCGGCGCACCGTATTGCGAGCCGGCACGCTGGTGCTGCTGCTGGGCCGCGCGCACATTGCGCACGGTGCCACCATCCTGGCGGTGCGCATCTGGCCGGCGCCCGACTATTCACGCGTGACGATTGAGTCTGACGGGCAGCTCACGACCAGACAGATTTTTGTGGCCAGCCCCCCGCGGCTGGCCGTGGACATAGAAGGCATTGACCTGAACCCCGCGCTGCGCGAGCTGGTGGCCAAGGTCAAGGCCGATGACCCGTTCATCAGCGGCATCCGCGCGGGGCAGAACGCGCCCGGCGTGGTACGCCTGGTGCTGGACCTGAAGCAGGCCGTGCTGCCCCAGGTGTTCACCCTGCCGCCCGTTGCGGCCTACCAGCACCGGCTGGTGCTGGACCTGTACCCGGCGCAGGCCGCCGACCCGCTGGCGGCATTGATTGCCGAACGGCTGAAAGACAGCGCACCCGCGGCACCGCCGGTGGCCGCCGCCGTGCCCGACCCTCTGGGCGAACTCATTGCCAGACAGACCCTACGGCCGCCGGCGCGGCCTGCTGCTGCGCCAGCCCCCACAACACCTGCTGCGCCAGCGTCACCCACAGTGCCCCCGCCAGCAGCGGTCGCCGCTGCGGTGACCGACCGGCTCATCATCATTGCGCTGGACCCCGGCCACGGCGGTGAAGACCCCGGCGCCATCGGCCCCGGCGGCACGCGCGAAAAGGACGTGGTGCTGCAGATCGCCCACCGCATGCGGGATCGCATCAACGCCACCACGATCAATGGCAACCCCATGCGCGCGTTCCTCACACGCGACGCCGACTTTTTTGTGCCGCTGCACATCCGCGTGCAAAAGGCCCGGCGTGTGCAGGCCGACCTGTTCGTCAGCATCCATGCCGATGCGTTTTTTACACCGCGCCCGCAAGGCGCCAGCGTGTTCGCGCTGAGCGAGCGCGGCGCCTCCAGTTCGGCCGCGCGCTGGCTGGCTGACAAGGAAAATTCAGCCGACGCCGTGGGCGGCCTGAATGTGCGTGCCAGGGACGCCCAGGTGCAGCGCGCGCTGCTGGACATGAGCACCACCGCACAGATCAACGACAGCCTGAAGTTGGGCAGTGCGCTGCTGGGCGAGATCGGCAAGGTCGGCAAGCTGCACAAGCCGCGCGTGGAGCAGGCCGGTTTTGCGGTGCTGAAAGCACCCGACATTCCCAGCGTGCTGGTGGAAACGGCCTTCATCAGCAACCCCGACGAAGAAGCCCGCCTGAAAAGCGACGACTACCAGGAGCAGCTGGCCGACGCGCTGATGCAGGGCATCAAGCGTTACTTTGCGGCCAACCCGCCCCTGGCACGCAACCGGCCGGTCTGACCCACGCGGCATCACAAGGCGGGCTGCGCCGACGCCGCAGGGCGGTCCCTTCCTACACGGCGCACAGGCACGCGACCCTACAGTTCAATCACAGGCCACGCCATCTGGACTTGCCACTCTAAGGCCTGCAACTTTACCAACGAGGTGAACAAAATGACCAAGACCCAACTGATGCTCGCAGCCGCCGCCGCGTCCCTGATCGCCCTGACAGGTTGCTCGTCCAACCCGACGAATGCCCAGATCGGCACCGGCGTAGGCGCCGTCGCCGGCGGTGTGCTGGGCAGTGCCGTGGGTGGTACAGCGGCCACCATCGGTGGTGCTGCCATCGGCGGCCTGATCGGCAACGAAGTGGGCAAGCGCAAGGACTGAAAACGCCTGCCCTAAACGGGGTAGATCAGCGAGTTGAGGATCATCTCGCTGTCATACACACAACGCCGGTTTGCGAACAGCAAGCCGGCGTTGTTGCGTACGATGTCGTCGATGTAGCGGCCCACGTTGTAGACCTCGCTCACATTGCCGGGCTTGGTGCGAAACACCACGTAGCTGGCCTCGGCGCGGATCACGCCGCCTTCCTCACCCAGCACCCGCACCGGGCCCACCACGTGGCGCGTGTAGTACGGCCCGTGGTAGATGGTCTGGGTGATGCCGTACACACGGTCCTTCATCATCCCCTTGCTTTCCAGGGCCATCAGCGACAGCGGCAGCTTGCGGTCAAAATTCTCGCGTGCCTGCACCTGGTAGCGGCCGTCTTCCGTGAAGAATTCCGGCCAGTCGTCAAAGCGCTTTTCGTCCAGCGCGGCGGCATAGTCGGCATTCAGGCGGTTGATTTCGGCATGCAGCTGCCAGTCGGTGCGCAAGGTGGTGCTCATACCGCCATCACCTTTCGCCAGTAGGCATACATGGACCGGATCAAGGTTTCGGTCACCATGTGTTCGGTCATCTCGGTGCCGGTGCCGCCCAGCTCGCACAGCGTGCTGCCCCCCTCGCCCGCCTGGCGAAATCCGTCCTGGCTGAACTCGATGACCTCGCCGTCGTCGGCGCTCACAAAGCCTGCGGGGCCGAACAGGTTGGCCTGGCGCAGGCGGCGCTGCGTCATCCCGGGCGTGTCGTCGGCAAAACCGAAGTGCGTCCAGACAAAATCAAACTCACCCTCGCCACGCGGCACGATGTGGCGCGTGCTCAGTGAATTGACCTGCTGCTGGATGATCAGGCTGGGAAACAACGTGATCATGGTCACGGTCGGCGTGATGTCCTGGCCCGGATGCTGCGGGTCGGGGATCTTCCACCAGGGCTCGGGCACCACGTCCAGCAGCCGGTCGTCGTTGAGTGCCATGTTGGCCTTGAAGCTGGTCACACCCTCGGTCACGGCGGCGTTCTGGCCTCCTTCATTGCGGCGCGAAATCATCACCGCATGCCGTCCGTGCGCGTCCATCACCATGCGGCTCTTCTGGTCGGCACGCCACAGGCCAAAGGTCACAAACCAGGTGTGCAGCAGGCCCGGGTGGTACGGGTCCTTGATGTTTTCCATCATGAGCTTCCAGTTGCCCGGAATGCGCTGGCGGTTGTAGCCCAGCAGGGTCAACTGGCGGCCCTTGAAGATGCGGTCCAGCCAGGGCATGACGTTGGGCCCCAGGTAATCCTCCAGCGGCCCGGCCGTGTCGCTGAACGTGGCAAACACCAGGCCGTGCAGCACTGCCACGCGCAGCTTCGTCAGGCCGTTGGCCTTGAGGTCAAAGTCCGCCGGCATGCCGCCGTTCACACACTCGCCGTCTTTCACACCGTCCTTGAAAGGCAGGCCCGCCAGCTCGCCGTTGAGCTTGTACGTCCACTGGTGGTAGGGGCAGACAAAGCTGCGCGCGTTGCCGTGCGGCTGCTGGCAAAAGCGCACGCCGCGGTGGGCGCAGCGGTTCTCCACCACGCGCACCCCTGAATCCGTACCACGGTCTTTGGGCGCCACGCGGTCGCGCACCATGATCACCTGGCGCTCACCCACGAAGCCCAGTTTGAAGTCACCGGTGTTGGGGATTTCAACCTCCAGGCCCACGTAGCACCAATGGTCGCCATAAAAAATCCGCTCCAGCTCGCGCTGGTACAGCTGGGCGTCGGTGTAGGCCCAAAAGGGCACGCGGCTGGAACCGGGTTGCGTCCAGCGTGACAGCATGGTGGGTGCGTTCATCAGGGTATGTCTCCATCAGAAATGATACGCGTACTTATTAATTTTCGCCAGCATTTGGGCGCTGGGCGGCAATGCCGTAAGCTCCGATGCCATGAAATTGATTCACAGCTTTCTGGGGGCCGTCGCACTCACCGCCTTTCTGGCCGGTTGCGGGGGTGGCGGTGTGGACGAAGCACCTGCTTCCTTTGGCGATGCCGCCCAGCGCCCGGCGGCAGCCACCACCTTTGAACTGGCCGACGTGCTGGCCTACATCCGCGCTGCCAACCTGTACGACCCGCAACGCATCCACGAGGCCGCGCTGGTGGCTGGCCTGGACGCGTCGCAGCTGGACGGCATTTACGGGCTGGCGCCCGGCACAGCGGCCGCCTACATTGCCGCCCAACGCTGGACGCCATTGCCAGGCGGGGCCACGGTGATCGGCCTGGGCGCCGCCCAACCCACCGCCATCACCGCCGGCAGCACCCTGGCTTATGGCCGCACCGCCACCTTCACCCTGACGGGCAGCAACCTGAGCCCGTCCAACCTGTCGGTGGCCATTGCCAACTGCACCGGCCTGGCGTTGGCCGCAGGCGGCAGCGCCACGGCGCGCACCGTGACCTGCAAGCCATCAGCCACCGGTGCGCTGACGGTGCAGGCACGCAGCCTTGCCGGATCCATCTTGCTGTCAGCCAGCTTTACCGTGCCCGAGCCCCAGGTGACGGTGGCCACCAGCCAGGGCACCGTGGTGCTGGAGCTCAACCCGGCGAAGGCACCTGTAACGGTCAACAATTTCCTGGCCTATGTGAACGACGGGTTCTATGCCAGCACGCTGTTCCACCGCGTGATCTCCGGCTTCATGATTCAGGGCGGCGGCTTCACCAGCGGCCTGGCGGCGCGAACACCCACCTACCCCGCCATCGTGCTGGAATCCACCAACGGCCTGTCCAACCTGCGCGGCACCGTCGCCATGGCCCGGACCAACGTGGCCAATTCAGCCACGTCGCAGTTCTTCATCAACCATGTCGACAACCTGTTCCTGAACTACAGCAGCAGCGTGTCGCCGGGCTATGCGGTGTTTGGCCGCGTGGTCAGCGGCATGGACGTGGTGGACCGCATCACCACCCTGCCCACGCGCACCGTCGGCGCGTTCGAGAACGTCCCCCAAACCGACGTCACCATCCTCAGCGCCCAACAGACACGATGAACACCCCCTACCTGAGCCGTATCGTTCCTGCGGCGGCTGCCGCACTGCTGCTGGCTGCGCTGCCTGCAGCCCAGGCACAAACCCCAGCAGCCGCACCCCAGCCACGCGCCTGCCCCAAAGAAGTGCCCGCTGCCAGCCAGTGCTTTACGGCCCCAGACAGCCTGGGCGGCTTTTACTGGATGGCCCTGCCGGCGCGCTGGAACAAGGACAGTGGCGTGCTGGTGGTGCATGCCCACGGCGGCCCCGCAGACACCGGCCCGGCCAAATTCGAGCGTGGTGAAGAGGACCTTTCGCGCTGGGCCATCACCGTGCGGGCCGGTTACGCCTGGGTGGGCCACACCTACCGCCGGGGCGGCTTTGGCGTGACCATGGCCGCCGAAGACACCGAGCGGGCGCGCCAGTATTTTGTGCAGCATTTCGGCCAGCCACGGCGCACCCTGCTGCACGGCCAGAGCTATGGCGCAGGTGTGGCGTCAAAAGCCGCAGAGCTTTACGCCACGGTGGACGGCCCCGGCGGCAAGGTGCGCGGGCCGTATGACGCCGTGCTGCTGACCAGCGGCGTGGTGGGCGGCGGCACCCGGGTGTATGACTTCCGCCTGGACCTGCGGGCCGTGTACCAGTACGTCTGCAAAAACCACCCCAAGGCTGACGAACCCCAGTATCCCCTGTGGCAGGGCTTGCCCGCTGACAGCAAGCTCACCCGGGCCGAACTGGCAGCCCGCGTGGACGAATGCACCGGCGTGCGCAAGCCTGCTGCGCAGCGCACCGACGCGCAAAAGGCCAACCTGGCCACCATCGTGAACGTCATCCGCATTCCAGAGCGCTCGCTTGTCGGCCATCTGAACTGGGCGACCTGGCTGTTTCGTGACGTGACGCAGCTGCGCCTGGCCAACCGCAACCCGTTTGGCAACGCCAATGTGGTCTACAAGGGCTCGACCAATGACGCCGCGCTGAACGCCGGCGTGCTGCGCTACACCCCCGACCCCGCCGCCGTGGCGGAGCTTGCCAAGGACAGCGATCCGCAAGGCACAGTGAACGTGCCGGTTCTGTCGCTGCATGCCGTCAATGACCCAACGGCTTTCGTCGAGTTGCAGTCCGCCTACCGCGACGTGCTCACACGCGCCGGCACGGCCCACCTGCTGGTACAGACCTACAGCGACGAATCCGAGCACAGCTACCTGGCCGAGGCGCAGTACCCCGCCCTGTTCACTGCCTTGCTCGATTGGGTAGACCGGGGAGCCAAGCCCACGCCGCAGTCCATCCTGGCGCTGTGCAAGGGTTACGAGGCAGCCTACGCCAGCACTTGCAAGCTGCTGCCCGAATACCAGAGCCCGCCGTTGGCAAGCCGGGTGGCGCCGCGTTAGTTTTTTCTCTTTGCCCCGCAGGTTGGCGGCGACGGTGCCCTCCTCCGCGAATGTCCCCCGGGGGACATTCGCGCAGCAGAGTGCCCCGGCCGCATGATCCCGAAGTAGCGTGGGCCAGAAACACTCAGACAGAAGACGAAGAAGAAGACGAAGCCCGCCGCGCCTTCCACGCCCCAAACAGCACGATCAGCCCGGGTACAAAAATCATGGCCCAGATGATCTTGTCCAGGTTGGCCTTGACCCAGGGCATGCTGCCCAGGAAATAGCCCGCAGTCACGATGCCCAGCACCCAGATCAGCGCGCCGGCCACGTTGAAGGCGGTGAACTTGGTGCGGGTCATTTCGGCCACGCCGGCCACGAACGGCGCAAACGTGCGCAAGAACGGCATGAAACGCGCCAGGATGATCGTGACGCCACCGTACTTCTCATAGAAGGCGTGCGCCTGGTCAAACGCGCGCCGGTTGAAGTAGCGCGACTGCTCCCATTGAAACACCTTGGGGCCAAAATAGCGGCCGATGGAATAGTTGCACTGGTCGCCCAGGATCGCTGCGGCAATCAGCACGGCGCAGGCCACGGGGTAGCTCATGAAGCCCACGCCGCACAGCGCGCCCACCACGAACAGCAGCGAATCGCCGGGCAGAAACGGCATGACCACCACCCCGGTCTCCACGAAGACGATCAGGAACAGCAGCACATACACCCAGGCTCCATAGGTGCGCACAAACGCCTCCAGGTGCACGTCCACATGCAGGATGAAGTCGATCAGAAAAGCAATGATTTCCATGGCGAGCGATTATGCTTGGGTCCCCATGACCACCGACCCGATGCTTCGCAACCCGCGCCGCCTGCCCGCGCTGGGTGTGCTGGTGCTGGGCTCGCTCCTGGCGATTTTGACCTGGATGGCAGTCGCCCGCGGGGAACTGCAGGCACTGCAGCAGGAGCACGACCGCCGGTTCTCGCAGATTACCTACGAGGTTGAAAGCCGCACCATCCAGGCGCGCAATGTGCTGCGTGGCATCCAGGGCCTGTTCATCGCCAGTGACGAAGTGACACGCCTGGATTTTCACCAGTATGCGAAGGCACTGGAGATCGAGGAAGGCTTGCTGGGCCTGCAGGCGGTACAGTTTGCGCGCGTGGTTGAGCATGCGCAACGCGATGCGTTTGAGGCCCGTGTTCGTGCCGACACCACGCTGGTGCCCTCGGGTTACCCGCAATTCAGCATCCGCCCCGAAGGCACACGCACGCTGTATGTCCCCACCGAATACAACGAGCCGATGCGCGGCAATGAAGCCGCGTTCGGCTTTGACACGGCCTACGGCGCGATCCGCACGGCAGTGATGGCTGCCGCGCGCGACACGGGTGAAGCCCGCGCGTCAGCGCCGTTCAAGCTCGTTCAAAGCTCACAGACAGGTGTGGTGCTGCGCGCGCCCATCTACCGCAACGCTGCGCCAACGCACACGGTCCAGCAGCGCCGCGATGCCTATCTGGGTCAGGCATCGGTGGTGTTCATTGTGGATACCCTGCTGGGCGCTGCGCTGGGTAACCATTTTGGGGTGGACACCGAGGTCACGCTGACGGACATGGGCTCCACCGCCGATGGCGTTGCGCCGCCCGCAGCCGACTCCCTGCTGGGACGTTACGGCCAGTTGCCCGCGCCCAGCCTCTGGCGCACGCCGCTGGACGCCGCGCAAACGCTGATCGTGGCGGGGCGCTTCTGGCAGGTGCGCAAGCAATCGCTTCCAGTGAATCCGCACGTGCAAGTCAAGGCACTGATGGCGGGGGCTCTGGTGTTTGCCCTGACACTGCTCGCCCTGGTGCTGGTCGGCCGCGTGCTGGCCCAGCGCGACCGAGCCCAGGCGCTGGCCAGCGGCCTGCGCGAGACACTGGACCAATCGGAAGCCCGGGCGGCCGCCCTCCTGGACGCCACCCTTACCGGCATCATCACACTGGACGGCTCCGATCGCATCCGCAGCGCCAACCCGGCGGCAGCGGCGCTGTTTGGCTACCCTGAAGCCCTGCTCGAAGGCATGGCGTTCACAGAACTGGTGCCAGGCCTGCGCCCGGACGACCTGCGCGCCGGCACCACACTGGACGTGACCGTGGTCACGCGCGACCAGTGCTCCCTGCCGGTGGCCATGTCGCTGGGCGAAGTACGCCACGGCAACGAATACCTTTTGCTGGCTTCGTTTCACGACATGACAGCGCAAAAGCGCCTGGAAGAACAGCAGCACGCCTTTGCCAGGGCGATGGACGACACCGTGCGCGAACGCACGGCCGAGCTCACGCGGGTGAATCAGGAGCTGGAGGCCTTTGCGTATTCGGTCGCCCATGACCTGCGCGCGCCAGCGCGCCACGTGCACGGCTTTGCGCGCGTGATCGAACAGCGCCACGCAGGACAGCTGGACGCAACCGCGCTCAACTACCTGGGCCGCATCCAGCGCGCGTCCAGCGACATGGGTCGCCTGATTGACGGCATGCTGGCTTTCGCACAGCTGGGCAACCACACCCTGCTGCCCAGCGACGTGGACCTGGGCGCACTGGTACAGCGCACCCAGGCAGCGCTGGAGCCCGAGCTGGAAGGCCGCCGTGTGCAATGGCATGTGGGCCCCTTGCCCACCGTGCATGCCGACCAGAGCCTGATGGCGCAGGTGCTGACCAACCTGCTGGGCAATGCCGTCAAATATTCGGCAAAAAGCGATCCCTCTGTGATTGAAGTGTTTGCCGACACATCGGTTGCGCAAGAGCACCGCATCTGCGTGGCCGACAACGGCATCGGCATTGACATGCGTCATGCTTCGCGCCTGTTCCGGGTGTTCTCCAGGCTGCACCATGCCGATGAGTTCGACGGCACGGGCATTGGCCTGGCCACTGTGCAGCGCATCCTGGAGCGCCATGGCGGGCGCGTCTGGGTGGACAGCGAGCCGGGGCGCGGCGCCAGGTTCTGGTTTGCCCTGCCCGCCTGATTGCGGTACGCTGGGCCACGATGCCGCAACTATCCCCCATCCTGATCGTGGACGACAGCGAAGACGACGTGGAGCTCTTTCGCCTGGGCCTGTCTGACCTGAACCTGGCCAACCCCATTGACATCTGCCGCGATGGCGAAGAGGCGCTGGATTACCTGCTGCGCCGGGGCCGCTATGCAGACCGCCTGGACCTGGTGCCGCTGTTTGCGCTGGTGGACATCAAGATGCCACGCATGGGCGGCATCGAGCTGCTGACCGAAATGCGCAAGATCGACGCCCTGAAACTGATCCCCGTGGTGGTCATGACCTCGTCCAACCAGCCACGCGACGTGCAGGCCGGCTACGCAGCGGGCGCCAACGGTTTTGTGGTGAAACCGGTGGACTTTGAAAAACTCGTTGAAAGCGCCCGCGCCATCGGCATGTTCTGGGGCGTATTCAACCGGCCGCCGGTGGTGTCCTAGGCCGTCGCCCTAGAATGCCCGGGTGCCCGACCTCACCCTGCCCGCCGCCCCCCACGGCTCTATCCGCCGTCCCATCCGTGACCTGCCCGACGAGCTGATCAGCCAGATCGCCGCGGGCGAAGTGGTGGAGCGCCCGGCGTCCGTGGTGCGCGAACTGGTGGACAACGCGCTGGATGCCTGCGCCACCCAGGTCACCGTGCGTCTTGCTGCCGGCGGCGTGCGGCTGGTGTCGGTGGAAGACGACGGCGCAGGCATCCCGCGTGAGGAGCTGCCCGTGGCCCTGCGCCGCCACGCCACCAGCAAGATCGCAACGCTTGCCGACCTGGAATCGGTGGGCACCATGGGTTTCAGGGGCGAAGCGCTGGCGGCCATCAGCTCGGTGGCCGAGCTGTCGCTGCTGTCGCGCACCGACGGCCAGCCCAGCGCCTTTTTGCTGGACGCGCGCAGCGGCGAGCTGCGCCCCGCCGCCCGCGCCACCGGCACCACGGTCGAGGTGAAAGAACTTTTCTTCAGCACCCCCGCGCGCCGCAAGTTCCTGAAAACCGACGCCACCGAGCTGGCCCACTGCGTTGAGGCCGTGCGTCGCCACGCCCTGGCCCGCCCTGAAGTCGGCTTTGCGATCTGGCACGAGGGCAAGCTGGTGGAACAGTGGCGCGCCACCACACGCGACCAGCGCCTGGCCGATGTGCTGGGCAGCGAGCTGCTGGCGCAAAGCGTGGCGGTGGACTACCAGGCCGGGGCGCTGCGGGTGACCGGCCGCGCCGGCATCCCCGACGCCGCACGTTCGCGCGCCGACCAGCAGTTTTCGTATGTGAACGGCCGCTATGTGCGAGACAAGGTGGTGACCCACGCGGCCCGCAGCGCCTATGAAGACGTGTTGCACGGCCACCGCCAGCCGGTGTATGCACTGTATGTAGAGATCGACCCGGCCCGCGTGGACGTGAACGTGCACCCCACCAAGATCGAGGTGCGCTTTCGCGACAGCCGCGAAGTGCACCAGGCCGTGCGCCATGCTGTGGAAAACGCGCTGGCCGCGCCGCGCGCCGCGGCCGCCGCAGCCCTTGCCGCTGCGGCCGGGGCTGCAGGCGCAACCACGCCCGACCCCCAGGCCACCGCCACCGCGGCTTATGCACCCTGGCCCGCACCGCAGGCACAACCTGCGCAGGCCGCCATGTACTTTGCCCCGCCGCCGGCCCCGGGGCATATCGTGTCGGATGTGAGCGCGCTGTGGCAACCACGCCCCGCCGCCGCACAGCCGCTGGACACGCCAGCCCCCGCACCCTTGCCTGCGGGCGATTGGCCGCTGGGCCGCGCGATCGCCCAGTTGCAGGGCATCTATGTGCTGGCCGAAAACGCCCAGGGCCTGGTCATTGTGGACATGCATGCGGCGCACGAACGCATCGTGTACGAACGGCTCAAAACGCAGATGGACGCCCACGCCATCCAGAGCCAGCCGCTGCTGATCCCCGCCACCTTTGCCGCCACGCTGCAAGAGGTGGCCACGGCAGAAAGCAATGCCGACGCCCTGGCCACACTGGGCCTGGAGATCACGCCGTTTTCGCCCAAAACCCTGGCCGTGCGGGCCGTGCCCACCACCCTGGCCCAGGGCGACGCGGTGGAATTGGCGCGCAGCGTGCTGGCCGAGCTGGCCCAGCACGACGCGTCCACCGTCATCCAGCGCGCGCAAAACGAGCTGCTGGGTACCATGGCCTGCCACGGCGCGGTGCGCGCCAACCGCAAGCTCACGCTGGACGAGATGAACGGCCTGCTGCGCCAGATGGAAGAAACCGAGCGCTCCGACCAGTGCAACCACGGCCGCCCCACCTGGCGCCAGCTGACGGTGCGCGAGCTGGATGCGCTGTTCATGCGCGGGCGCTGAGCAGGCGCTTTTACGCCGCCTTCACACAGCCCGGATGAACTTTTTGCGCAACGCCATGTCAGTCAGGCTCATGAAACGCTGGCACCTCTTTACCGCATTTGCCCTGGTGCTGGGCTTGATGGCCGGGTGCGCCACGCTGGACGAAAAGCAGCGCGCCTGGATCTTCCAGCCCAGCGACCGCAGCTGGGGCGGCGAAAGCATGGCCGAGGGCCTGCAGGACGTCTGGATCAACTTTGACTCGCGCCTGACCGGCGAGCCCACCCGGCTGCACGGCCTGTGGCTGGCGGCTGATCGCCCCGGCGCACCCGTGCTGCTGTACCTGCACGGCGCGCGGTGGAACGTGATCGGCTCGGCCATGCGCATCCGGCGCATGCAGGAGCTCGGGTTTTCAGTGCTGGCCATTGACTACCGCGGTTTTGGCAAAAGCTCCAAGGGCCTGCCCAGCGAGAGCATGGCCGCCGAAGACGCCCGCGCCGCCTGGGGCTGGCTGGCGGCACAACACCCGCAAGCACCGCGCTACATCTTTGGCCATTCACTGGGCGGGGCCATTGCCATCGACCTGGCGGCGCAGGTGACAGATGAGCGCGGCGTCATGGTCGAAGGCACCTTCACCTCCATCCCCGACGTGGCCAGCACCATGAAGTGGGGCTGGCTGCCGCTGGGCCCGCTGATCACCCAGCGCTTTGACTCTGAGCGCAAGGTCACAAAGATCGGCTCGCCGCTGCTGGTGGTGCACGGCAGCGAAGACCGCCTGATCCTTCCGGAGCTCGGCCGCAGGCTGTTTGAGGCCGCGCGCGGCCCCAAGGAATTTGTGCTGGTCGAAGGCGGCTCGCACTACAACACCAACTCGGTGGGCCAGGCGCAGTACCGCCAGGCGATCGCGCGGCTGTTCAGCCTGGCCCCGTGAACTACCTGGGCGGCTACCCCGCACCGTTGCAGGCACAGGCGCAGCAGTTGCTGGGCCAGGGCCGCCTGGGCCCCATGCTGGCGCAAAAATACCCCGCCGCCCACGGTGTGCGCAACGACCGCGCACTGTACGACTACGTGATGGGCCTGAAGGCCGAGTACCTGCGCAGTTCGGACCCGCTGGGCAAGGTGTGTTTTGACGGCAAGCTGCATGTGGTGGCCCATGCGCTGGGCACGCACACCACGGTGTCGCGTGTGCAGGGCAGCAAGCTCAAGACCAAGCGCGAGATCCGCGTGGCCACGCTGTTCAAGGACGGCCCCGCCGAATTCCTGCGGATGATCGCGGTGCACGAGCTGGCCCACATCCGCGAAAAGGCGCACGACAAGGCGTTCTACAGCCTGTGCACCCACATGGAGCCCGCGTATCACCAGCTGGAGTTTGACCTGCGGCTGTACCTGACGCACCTGGACGGCGGCGGCGCCCCGCTGTGGACCACACCCGGCACGGCTGCACCAGGCGTTCTGCTAACCTAGAGCGGATGTCTGAACCCGCCGCCAAGGCCATGTCCCCCGGCCTCGTGGTGCTGCTGCTGGCCCTGCTGCTGGGCATCCAGCCCGTCACCACCGACCTGTACCTGCCCGCCCTGCCCGCGCTCACCACCGAGCTGGGCGCCACCGTGGGCCAGGGGCAGCTGACGCTGACCGCCCTGCTGTTGTGCTTTGGCATTTCGCAACTGTTCTTCGGGCCGCTGTCCGACCGATATGGCCGCCGGCCCATCCTGCTGGGCGGCATGGCGCTGTACACGCTGGCGGGCGTGGCCAACACGCTGGCCAGCAGCATTGAATGGCTGATCGTCACGCGCGCCGTGCAGGGCGCAGCCATGGGCGCGGCGGTGATGTGCGCGCGCGCCATCATCCGCGACCTGTACGCACCGGCTGAAGGCGCGCGCGTGATGGCACGGTCGCTGGGCGGCCTGGGCGTGATCGCCTGCCTGAGCCCGCTGTCGGGCGGGTTGCTGGCGCCGCTGGTGGGCTGGCGCTGGTCACTGGCCACGCTGGCGGTGTTTGGCGGGGTAGTGCTGGTGCTGCTGATGCTGCGGTTTGAAGAAACGGCGCGCCAGCGCACGCCGCTGCAGTTCAGCTCGCTCATGCGCAACTGGGCCCGCATTGCCGGCCACCCCGGATTTCTGGCCTGGGCCGGGCTGCAGGCTGCTGCCTATGGCGGGCTGTTTACCTTCCTGGCGGCGTCGGCGTTTGTGTTTTTGAACGTGTACGGCGTGTCGCGGCCGATGTATGGCGTGGCCATGGGCACGGCGTCGCTGGCCTACATAGGCGGCACTTTCATCTGCCGTAGGCTGCTGGCCCGTGTGGGGCTGCAGGGGGCGGTCAAGGTGGGCGCTGCCGTCAGTCTGACCGGCGGCACGCTGATGGGCCTGTTGGCGCTGGCGGGCGTGCACACCTGGTGGGCGTTTTTGCTGCCACAGTATTTGTTCATGGTGGGCCACGGCATTCACCAGCCCTGCACGCAGACAGGCGCCGTGGCGCCGTTCCCGCAGATGGCGGGTGCGGCGTCGGCGCTGTCGGGGTTCTTTTTGACGGTGGTGGCGTTTGCCATTGGCGCCTGGCTGGGTGGGCGCATTGACGGCACGGTGTTCCCGCTGGTCAATGGCATCTGGTTCTGGACGGTGATCATTGCCCTGATCGCCTGGGGGCCGGTGCAACGCTTCGGCAATGTGTCGCAACCCGTCATGGCAGCCGCGAAATGAACCTGACGCCCATCTGCATTGCCGGCCCCACAGCGTCGGGCAAGACGGCGGCGGCGCTGGCCGTGGCGCAGCGCTGGCCGGTGGAGATCATCAGCGTCGATTCGGCCCTGGTGTACCGGGGCATGGACATTGGCACGGCCAAGCCGTCTGCTGCCGAGCTGGCCGCTGTGCCCCACCACCTGATCGACATCCACGACCCGCTGAATGCGTACAGCGCCGCGATGTTTGTGGCCGACGCCACGCGGCTCATCGGCGAGATCCAGACGCGCGGGCGCAGGCCGCTGCTGGTGGGCGGCACCATGCTGTACTTCAAGGCGCTGTTCGACGGGCTGGACGCCATGCCCGCGGCCGACCCGGCCATCCGCGCGCAGATTGCCGCTGATGCGCAGCAGCGCGGCTGGCCTACCCTGCATGAGGCATTGGCGGCGGTGGACCCGGTGACGGCGCAACGGCTGGCGCCCAACGATTCGCAACGCATCCAGCGCGCGCTGGAGGTGTGGCACACCACTGGGCAGCCACTGTCGGCTTTTCATCTGCGCGACAAGGCCACTGCGGACACCGGCCCTGTGCAAGCCGGCGCCCTGATCTCGCTCGAGCCGCAAGACCGCGCCTGGCTGCACGCTCGAATCGCGCAGCGCTTTGACGCCATGTTGGCCGCCGGTTTTGTCGATGAGGTGCAGCGCTTGCGCGCGCGCGGCGATTTGTCGGCCGACCTGCCCAGCATGCGCTGCGTGGGCTACCGCCAGGCCTGGGAGTCCCTGGACGGCAGCTGGCCCATGGCGGCACTGCGCGAACACGGCATCGCCGCCACGCGCCAGCTGGCCAAGCGCCAGATCACCTGGCTGCGCGGCATGCCGCGGCGCCAGGTGGTGGCCTGCGATGCCCCCGATGCATTGGCACAGGTGCTGGCGCGGGTGGAGGCCATGGCATGAGCCTTGTCATTCAGGAGCTGGCCAAACGCTATGGCGACACCACCGTGTTTGCCAACGTGACGCTGACCGTGGCGCGCGGCGAATTCGTGGCCATCGTGGGTGAATCAGGCGTGGGCAAATCCACCCTGCTCAACTGCATGGCTGCGCTGGACACCTGGGAGACCGGCAGCATCACGCTGGACGGCGCCGACCTGGGGTCGCTTTCGGCGGAGCAGGCCGCGCTGATGCGCCGCGAGAAGGTGGGTTTTGTGTTCCAGGCCTTTCATGTGCTGCCCCACCTGGATGTGGCGCAAAACGTGGGCCTGCCGCTGCTGCTGCTGGGCCGCCCCGACGCCGCGCGTGTGGCGCAGATGCTGGACGCCGTAGGCCTGGCAGGCCTGGGCAGCCGCCTGCCGCAAACCTTAAGCGGCGGGCAACTGCAACGCGTGGCCATTGCCCGCGCGCTGGTGCACCGCCCCACCCTGCTGCTGGCCGACGAGCCCACCGGCAACCTGGACCCCACCACGGCGGCGAAGGTGATGGACGTGCTGATTGCTCAGACCCGGCTGGAGGGTGCGTCGCTGGTGCTGGTGACGCATTCGCAAGCTGCTGCAGCGCGAGCGGATCGGGTATTGCATCTGGCGGTGGACGGTATCGGCTGACGGCATTGCCTTCCGATTCATGTAAATATAAACTACAACTTTATTTTTGCATAAATTTCATGGCCACAGCCTCTATTGCCCGCCACCTGCTGCCCGTGCTGCAGGCTCGTGCGCGCCAGTACCCGGTGGTCACGGTGACAGGGCCTCGCCAAGCTGGCAAGACAACCCTGTGCAAGCTGGCCTTTGCGAACAAGCCCTATGCCAATCTGGAGCAGCCCGACACGCGCGCCTTCGCCCAAGGCGACCCGCAGGGGTTCCTGAGCCAGTTCCCCGACGGCGCCGTCATTGACGAAATCCAGCGCGTGCCCGAGCTCCTCTCGTGGGTACAGGTACGTGTAGACGAGAAGCAGGCGCCGGGCCAGTTCATCCTCACGGGTAGCCACCAGTTCGAGCTGATGGCCGCAGTGACCCAGTCCCTGGCCGGCCGCACTGCCTTGCTTCAACTGCTGCCGCTGTCCGTCAACGAGCTTCGCGACGCAGGCGCGCCCACGGCCACGGACCGCCTTCTGCATGCTGGCGGTTACCCCCGCATCCATGCCCAAAGCCTGACACCGGCCGTTGCCCTGGGCGACTACTTCGAGACCTATGTAGAGCGCGACATGCGCGCCCTGATCACGCTGCGCCACCTGGACGAGTTCCGCCGCTTCGTCCAGCTGGCAGCGGGGCGCACCGGCCAGTTGCTCAACCTGCACAGCCTGGCAGCCGACGCAGGTGTGTCAGACCCCACCGCGCGGCAATGGATGACGCTGCTGCAGGCGTCTTACATCGTGTACCTGCTGCCGCCGTGGTTCGCCAACCTGGGCAAGCGGCTGACCAAGTCGCCCAAGCTGTACTTTTATGACGTCGGCCTGGCAGCATGGTTGATCGGCATCACCGACGAATCACAGCTCGCCACGCATCCGCTGCGCGGCCCCCTGTTCGAGAATCTGGTGGTAATGGAGTTCGCCAAGCAGGCCCTGCACCATGGCGAGCGCGCACAGCTGCATTTCTGGCGCGACAGCAACGGCGTGGAAGTGGACCTGCTGGTCGAAAACGGCATGTCACCCGGTTCGCTGGGCCTGGTGGAAGTCAAATCAGGCCAGACCGTGCAGCCAGAATTTTTCAGACCCCTGCGCAGCACCGCCGCCCTGCTGGGCCCACGCGTGCAGCGACAGATGCTGGTGTACGGCGGCAACGAACGGCATGTGCGCGACGGAGTTGAGGTAGTGGGGCTGCAATCCTGATTCACAGACGCAAAAAAATTCGCTCGCTCTGTTCGGGTGTGTGGGCAGATCAGCGGAAAGTCGCACTGTATGCACGATCTATCTCCCGCACGCCAGCCTCAATCAGGCTGCTCTGGATAGCAGAGTAGCCCAGTCTGAAATAGGCCTCGTTCGCAAGCGATGATTTTTTGAAGAAAATTTCGCCCGGCTCAATCAACACACCCCGGGCAGCACAAAGCTTGGCCAAGATTTGTGAGTTGAGGCCGTCTGGCCCCTTGACCCATGCGCCCGAGCCGCCTTGCGACGGCGTGATGTGAAACTGCGGCAGAAATTTCGCAAAACTGTCATTCAATCGCTCGCGTCGCTCGCGGTAAGTCACGTTCAATTTCCTGATGAACGCATCGTGGTGACCCTGCGCGATGAAAAGACTGGCGGTGTGCGCGTTGTTGGCGGGCGTGTGGCGCAGGATCAGCCTTCGCAGCGCGCGCAGTTCGCGAATCAGCTCCGCGGGCGCCACGATGTAGCCGATACGCAATCCGTGCGCCAGTGTTTTGGACAGGCTGCCAAGATAGATGACACGCCCGTCTGTATCCAGGCTCTTCAACGCCGGCAAGGGCCTGCCCGAAAAGTTCAACTCGCTTTCGTGGTCATCTTCGAAAAGAACCACATCACGCTTCTTGGCCAGCTCCAGAATCTCCTGGCGCCGCTGCAGCGACATGGTGACGGTGGTCGGGCACTGGTGACTCGGCGTGACGAATACATAGTCGCACTGCCCCATGGCGCGTGAGGCGATCAGCCCGTCCGCGTCAATCGGCAGTGCTTTGACGTTGCCACTGCGAAGCAAAAAATTGTTGCGTGCATCCGGATAGCCTGGGTCCTCAATACCGACAACGGTTTTACGGTCCAGCAGGACATTGGCCAACAAGTAGCAGGCCATCTGCGCACCCGCAGTAACCAGAATTTCATCGCGCCTTGCCATGATGCCGCGTGCAGGCAAGAGCCGATGCTGAATCTGCTCGACCAAAGCCTCGTAGTCGCGGTCCACATGGTTTTGTGCCCATTTTTTGACGGCGGGTACAAACAGCGCCTGGTGAGAGCAGGCCCGCCAGTCCTTGAGCGGTACCAGGCTGGCATCAAACTGGCCATAGACAAAAGGGTAGGCGTAGTCTTGCCAGTCGGCAGGCTTGATGATGTTTCGCTGTTGCCCCAAATGGGAAACAAGACGCGCCTCCCATTGAAGCCCGGCTTGTACATCAGCAGCAGGTGCCGAGTGGCTGGCCTGGCCCAGCAGAATGTCGCCATTGACAACAAGCCCGCTGCGCGAGGAAGGGATCAGAAAACCCTTGTCAACCAGCATCTGGAAGGCTAGAGACACGGTGTTGCGAGATATGCCCAGTGCAGCAGCCATCGCACGGCTGGGCGGAATCTTGGCGTTCGGCGGTACCAAACCAATCAGGATGGCGTGCACCATCATTTCCCTGACGCGGCCTTGAAGGGTAGAGCTGCTGCCAGAGAACTTTGGGAAAAGCTTGGCCCAGATATCCGTGATTTCCTGCGCTTGCCTCATGCCTTCAATCCAATCCAAACGAAGACTTTGCCGCACATTGCTGGTGATGTGCACCAAGAAGGGTATTCCCTAGGCTGGTCCAGCGCCGGTTTGGTGCGAGCTGTTTCACAGCGGTGAAGAACCTGGGAGTTTTCATTTTGGCACCAAAGGAAAATCTATCTGGCACTATTTTCAAAAAATGGCTTTCCCTATATTCGGGTTGTTCGCCTGCGAGGCCGCGAGTCTGCGAGTGAACCCGTTTCACATAGCCAAAACCTGCCACATTTTCTGACTGGACACCATGAAACACCTACTCAAAACCCTGATCGTCGGCTCGGCCTTCGCGCTCTCACTGATCTCCCAGGCTGCGGCCCAGACCAAGGTGGTGATCGGCCACTTTGGCGATCCTCTTCCCTACAAGGCGCTCATCGCTGATGGAAGCCTTGAAAAAGCCACCGGCTGGAAGATTGACTGGCGGCAGTTTGCTTCTGGCGCTGAGGTCAACGCGGCCATGGCCTCTGGCGGTATTCAGATTTCTGAAATTGGGTCTTCCCCCCTGTCAGCCGGCTTGAGCTCTGGATTGCCCTATCAGATGGTCTCCGCTGGCAAGGTCATTGACAGCTCCGAGGCCTTGGTCACACGAAATGGATCCGGGATCGAGAAACCTGCCGACCTGAAAGGCAAGCGCATTGCGGTGCCGATCGGCTCAACAGCCCACTACTCACTCATGGGCGCTTTGAAGATGAACGGCATGACTGAAAAAGACATCACCTTGCTAGGCATGTCGCCCGCCGAAATCTCCGCTGCCTGGTCACAAAACGCCATCGATGCTGCTTTTGTATGGGTTCCCGTTCAAACGAAGTTGCGTGAGAACGGCAAGGTGATGTACACCGCAGGTGAAGTTGCGAGAGCGGCGGGTTTTCATACTTTCAACGCATGGGTTGCGAACAACAAGTTTGCAGCTGAAAACCGCGACGGCCTGGTCAAGTTCTTGAAGGCCATGTTCGAGATCAATGCGGATTACCACAAGAACAAGGCTGCATGGAACGCAGACTCGCCAAAAGTCAAAGCCGTCGCGACGAGTGTGGGTGTATCACCCGCTGCAGTCGTGCCGATGCTGGATGGCACGATCTACCCTGACGCCGATCTGGCCATGTCGGCCAACTGGATGGGTGGCGGCGCAGCCAAAACCATCAAGGGCACCGCCGAATTCCTGAAGAGCGCAGGTCGAATCAACAAGACTGCAGACGACTATGGCCAGTTCGTCAACCCTGAGTTCGCCAAGGCAGCTGCAGGCAAGTAAACCTGCCGCGACATCACGAGTGCTGACCTGGCCGGGCCAGGTTGGCGCTTCAGTTGTTCACTCTGGGGCCATCAATGACTGCTCTCGCCATCCGAAATGTGTCGGTGTTCTACCCGGTCAAGGGTAAGCCGCCCGTTCATGCGCTCAAGCATATCAATCTCGAGATTCATGAAAAGGACTTTGTGGTGGCGCTGGGCGCGTCGGGTTGCGGCAAATCCACGCTGCTCAACCTGATCGCCGGCTTCATGGCGCCCAGCGAAGGTGAAATTACCCTCAAGGAAAGAGCCGTTACCGGCCCCGGTGCGGACAGGTCTGTCGTTTTCCAGAAGCACGCGCTGCTGCCCTGGCTGAATGTTCTGGACAACGTGGCTTTTGGATTGAAGATTCAGGGCCATGACAAGGACAAGCGCGAAAAAATTGCCAGGGATTTCATCCGGCTGCTCGGACTTGAGCAGTTTGAGCAATCGGCCACCTACGAGCTGTCGGGTGGCATGCAGCAACGCGTTGGCATTGCACGTGCACTGACCAGTGACCCCGACATCCTGTTGATGGACGAACCGCTGGGTGCGCTCGACGCGCTGACTCGTGAGCGGGCGCAGGAGCTGATCCTGAAAGTCTGGCGGGACACCGGAAAAATGGTGTTCTTCATCACGCACAGCGTGGAAGAAGCGCTGTTCATGGGCACCAAGTTGATCGTCATGTCGCCTCGACCCGGGCGCATTTCACATGTGTTCGACTTGCCCTTCAGCCGGCGCTATTTCGAAACCGGCAATGCCCGTGAGATCAAAGCCTCCGCAGAGTTCATTGCGCTGCGCGAAAAGATCTTGCAGATCATCTTTACAGACGAAGCAGGAGGCCATGATGAGTGATGACCGTTCCACAGGCGGCAATGGCTTCCTGTCTGGCCTGATGAAGGCCAAATCCGCCAAACCCGGCGAAATCTATGGCGTGCCAGGGCAGGGCGAAAGCTTCAGGATCAGCACCGTCGTGATCGTGTTGCTGATCTCATTATGGGGCTTTGTCACGTATGCGGGCTACATCAAGCCGCTGTTCCTGCCTTCGCCCATGGGCGTGGTGAACGCCTTTTTTGAAGTGATGAAGGAGGGCTTCACCGGGGTCGGCTTCTGGGAGCACATCTGGGTGAGTACGTTGCGGGTCTTCGGAGCGTTCCTGCTGGCTTGTGTCATCGGCATTCCACTGGGTATTGCCATGGGAATGAGCCCGGTCGCCCGCGGCATTTTTGACCCTCCTATCGAGTTTTACCGCCCGATTCCACCGCTGGCGTACCTGCCGTTGATGATCATCTGGTTCGGCATCGACGAACTGTCCAAGGTCCTGCTGATTTTTTCGTCGGTGCTCGCGCCCATGGTGCTGGGTGCAAGGGCTGGCGTGAAGTCGGCGGCGATCGAGCAGATCCATGCTGCCTACTCGTTCGGCGCCACCCGCTGGCAGGTGATTCGCATGGTCATCCTGCCCTCGGCCATGCCGGAGATCTTCACCGCCATGCGCGTGGGCATTGGTTTCGGCTGGACGACCCTGGTGGCGGCCGAGATGGTTGCAGCCACTTCTGGCTTGGGCTACATGGTTCTTTCGGCGTCGCGGTTCCTGCAAACACCGATCGTCATCATGGGCATCGTGGTGATCGCAGCCATTGCCTACGCATTTGACCACCTGGTGCGTTTTGTTGAGCGTCGCGTGGTGCCCTGGAAGGGCCGCGGTTGATCCATTTGCACACATCCTGAAAGCAATGCATGACGATTGAGTACCTGAAGAAGGCCACACCGCAGCAAGAGGCGATTGACAACGCGACATCCGAAACAGTCGAGCGGCTGTTGGCAGACATTCAAAAAAATGGCCGTGATGCAGTCGAGAAGCATGCGCGTGAGCTCGATGGATGGCATGGCCCGATTGTCATCAGCGATGACGAGTTTGCGAGAGCGAGCAAGGCCCTGTCCCAAGGCGTCAGGGACGACATCGCGTTTGCACATGCCCGGGTAAAGGACTTTGCCCAGCGCCAGCGGGACTCACTGCACGAGTTTGAAGTCGAGCTGATTGACGGGTTGATTGCCGGGCAAAAACTGATTCCTGTGAACACCGCGGGGTGCTACGTCCCGGGTGGCCGCTATGCACACGCTGCTTCGGCCATCATGAGTGTGTGTACCGCCAAAGTGGCTGGTGTGCCCCACATCGTGGCCACATCACCAGGTCACAAAGAGGCTGGTGTGAACCCTGCCATCCTGCACACGATGAAGCTCTGTGGCGCCGACATTGTGCTGGCGCTGGGTGGAGTGCAGGGCATTGCGGCAATGGCTTATGGCTTGTACTCACCCAAACCCGCTGATGTGATCGTTGGCCCGGGCAACCGCTTTGTGGCAGAGGCCAAGCGCACCTTGTTTGGCCGTGTAGGTATTGATGTGGTGGCCGGGCCCACTGAATCCGCCATCATTGCCGATGAAACTGCAGATGTGAATCTGGTCGCGGCCGACCTGGCAGGCCAGGCTGAGCATCGCCCGGATTCGCCCGTTTGGCTGTACACCACGTCTCGCGAGCTGGGGCTCAAGGTGATTGAAATCATGCCCTCGGTGATTGCGGCCCTGCCCGAGCTGGCACGCAACGCGGCAACGGCTGCCTGGCGGGATTACGGCGAAGTAGTGCTCGCAGGAAGCCGGGAAGAACTGGTCGAGATCAGCGACCAGTACGCTCCAGAGCACCTGCAGGTGTTTGCTGCAGACCTTGATTGGTGGTTGGCCCATCTCACCAACTACGGGTCGCTCTTTTTGGGCGAGGAAACCACCGTGGCCTATGGCGACAAATGCGCTGGCCCCAACCACATCTTGCCGACACGCGGCGCTGCCCGATATTCAGGCGGATTGAGCGTGGGCAAGTTCATCAAAACCGTGACCTACCAACGCCTGACCCAAAGCGCCAGCCGGGCTGTGGGCCAGGTGGCAGCCCGGATCTCACGCCTTGAAGGCATGGAAGGTCATGCCCGCACAGGCGACATCCGGCTGAAGAAATACTATCCGCAAGAGTCATTTGAGCTGGGCACGCTGGCCGGTCACCAGCATTGATTCGGACGGCCATGACACCCGCATCCGCCATTGAATCATCCCCCCTGCGCTCGCCTGACGGCTTGTGGTTCGGCAAGGACCTGAGCACACCCGAGCCGATTCCCGAGGAGGCGATCCAGCACGCAGTAGCGTTGATGCGCTCGGGCCGCTTGCACCGCTATGGTGAGCAAGGCTCGGGCCACCCTGAACCTTCGCTTCTGGAGCAGGAGTACGCCGCTTATGTTGGCAGCAGGTACTGCGTGGCTGTCAGCTCGTGCGGAGCTGCGATGTTCATTGCGCTCAAGGCCCTGGGTGTGAAGGCGGGTGACAAGGTGTTGACCAGCACTTTCACGCTCTCACCTGTTCCCGGTGCCATCGCGCACGCTGGAGCGCACGCGATTTTGATCGAAGCCAGCGCGGACTACATGACGGACATGGACGACCTGGAGCGCAAGGCGGCGTCAAGCGGCGCCAAGGTGCTCTTGCTTTCACACATGCGCGGACACATTGCTGACTTGCAGGCCATACGCGCCATCTGCGACAAGTGGGGCATCGCCATCGTTGAAGACTGCGCTCACACCATGGGCGCAAAGTGGGACGGCAAACACACCGGAACCTGGGGCAAGGTAGGTTGCTACAGCTCGCAAACCTACAAACACATCAACTCGGGCGAAGGCGGTTTGCTGGTAACGGATGACGAGGACGTCGCGGCGCAGGCCATCTTGATGTCGGGTTGCTACATGATGTACGACCAGCACCTGCTGAAGCCCGGCCCGGATGTGTTTGAGCGGTGGAAGTACGTGACGCCGAACTTCAGCATGCGCATGTCCAACCTCGCTGCTGCGTTGCTGCGCCCGCAGATCGATCAGCTGGCGGAAAGAGGCCGGCGCTGGAATCACATCTACGCCACGCTTGAACGAGAGTTGACAAGAACCAAACTGGTTTCGGTTCCAGCCCGCAACGCCAAAGAGGCATTTATAGCCAGCTCGATTCAGTTCTCACTGAATTTGAAGCCTCATCAAATTGAGCGCTTTGTGCAAGAGTGCAGTTTGCGGGGCCTCTACATCAAGTGGTTTGGCACGCCCGCGCCCGTCGCGTTCACCAGCAATTATGAGCACTGGCATTACCTGGCCAGCAAACCGGACATCCCTCACTCCAAAGCAGTCCTGGATCAATTGATGGATCTGCGCACGCCGTTGTCGCTGACCGACGATGACTGCGTTCTGATCGGAAAAATCGTGTCAAAGGCCTGCCTTCTTGCTGTTGCCGCCAGCTGATCTCAGCTCCTCGTTCATCTCCAACTACAAAAGTAAACATCCATGAAACTCACCAACTTCCCTCGCGTGCGCATCACCCACGGCCCCACCCCACTTGAATTCATGCCCCGCATGACCGAGGCACTGGGCGGTCCAAACCTGTACATCAAGCGTGACGACTGCACCGGCCTGGGCACCGGGGGCAACAAAACCAGAAAGCTCGAATTCCTGATGGCTGATGCGGTCAAGCATGGCGCCGACACGATCATCACGCAGGGTGCCACCCAGTCCAACCACGCACGCCAGACGGTGGCCATTGCCGCCAGAATGGGCATGAAGTGCGAGATCTTGCTGGAAGACCGAACAGGCTCTACCGTTGAAAACTACAAGCAGTCTGGCAACGTTTTTCTGGACCACCTGTACGGCGCCAATGTGCAAGAGCTACCCGGCGGTACCGACATGAATGCCGCGATGGCTGGGCTGGCAGACGAGTTGCGCGCCAAGGGCCAAAAGCCGTACATCATCCCCGGCGGGGGCTCCAACCCGATTGGCGCGCTGGGTTATGTGGTCTGCGCGCTGGAGCTGGTCGATCAGTTCAACAACAGTGGATTGAATGTGAGCTGCCTGGTTCATGCCACGGGCAGCGCCGGTACGCAGGCTGGTTTGGTGGCCGGCTTTGAAGGCACGCGCAGCCAGATCCCGGTGCTTGGCATTGGCGTGCGTGCGCCCAAGGAGGCCCAGGAAACCAGCGTTTACAACCTGGCCGTCAAAACGGTCGATCTGTTGGGCGTGCCTGGCAGTGTGAGCCGCGAGAGCGTCAAGGCCAACTGCGACCATGTGGGCGGCGGCTATGGCGTTCCTACGCCGGGCATGATTGAAGCAGTGACCATGATGGCGCGCCTGGAGGGCATTTTGCTCGACCCGGTTTACTCTGGCAAAGGCATGGCCGGTCTGATTGACTTGTGTCGCAAGGGTCATTTCAAGAAGGGTGAGAACGTCGTCTTTCTGCACACCGGCGGTGCCGTAGCGCTGTACGGCTACATGGATGCGTTCAGTGGTTTGAAGCCGCTCTGAAGCCTTTAGATGACAACGCTTGCGCCGGGTGCGGCCATCGAGTTCACCAAAACGCTCATCCCGGGCTTGCTGGTCACCGCGCTGGTTGCCATGGCGGCTGCCTTTCTGGGCAGTCATTACAAAGGCTCCATGCTGCTGTTTGCGTTGCTGCTTGGGCTGGCCTTGCATTTTGTCAGTGAAGACAAGCGCTGCGCCGCAGGCATTCAATTTGCGTCAAGCACCGTGCTGAGGCTGGGCGTGGCGTTGCTTGGTTTGCGGCTCACAATTGACCACGTCGTCACACTGGGCTGGCAGACCGTGGGGGCGCTGATGGTGGCCGTGTGTTTGACGATTGCCATGGGCCTGCTTCTGGCACGGTTGTTCAGGGTCGACAGCAGCCTGGGTGTTCTGATAGGCGGCGCGACCGCCATTTGCGGCGCATCGGCCGCGCTGGCGATTTCAAGCGTCTTGCCCAAAGGCGTCCACCTCGAGCGTGACACCACCCTGACCGTGGTGGGCGTCACGACGTTGTCCACGATGGCCATGGTGGTCTATCCACTTGTCACCCAATGGCTGGGCTTTGACGCAGTGATGGCAGGCAAGTTCATAGGCGCCACGATTCACGATGTCGCACAGGTTGTCGGCGCAGGGTACAGCCTGTCGCCCGAGGCGGGTGATGCGGCCACCATCACCAAGCTGATGCGTGTGGCGTTCTTGATGCCCGTGCTGGTCGTTATCTCGCTGGTGGTGCGTGCTCGCATGGCGGGCACGCCAGGCTCAGCGGGTACCGGTAACGCCACCAAAACGCCGTTACTGCCCTGGTTCACAGTGGCCTTTGTGGTTTTGATGTTGATCAACAGTACAGGTTGGGTGCCACCCGGGGTTCAGGCTGGCGCTTCAGACCTGTCGCAAGCATTTCTGGTGCTTGCCATCGCAGGTGTCGGAGTAAAAACCTCCTTGAAAGAGGTTACACAGCTCGGGTGGCGGCCTGTAGCAATGATTTTTCTGGTCACCCTGGGGTTGGCGTTTCTCACGGGCGGCTACTTGCTGGCCGTTCACTGAAAGCTACAGGCAGGAGCAAACTCATGATCGGTGTGTTGGGCGGTATGGGGCCATTGGCCACCGTTGATTTCTTCAGAAAGGTGCTATCGGAAACACCCGCCATAGGCGACGCCGATCATGTGCCGTTGTTGATTCAGTCCGACCCGCGTATCGCACCGCGACCAGCGGCCATCCTGAGCGGGGGTCGCTCGCCATTACCTGAGTTGTTGGCCGGGCGTGATCGCCTGATTGCAGCGGGCGCCATGGCTTTGGCTATGCCCTGCAACACCGCACATTTTTGGTACGCTGAATTGACCAAAGACTGCAGCGTTCCTTTTTTGAGTATTGTGGACGCAAGTGTCAATGAGCTCTCGCCGCTGGCTGATGCTGGCTCACCCATCGGGATCATAGCCACACGCGCTACGCTTGCTGCCGGGATCTTCGACGCGGCACTTGCCCGTTCGGGATACACAGCCATGGTGCCCAATGAAGTCGACATGGATGTGCTGGTGTTGCCCGGAATAGAGTTTGTCAAAGCGGGTGATCCATCGCGCGGCGGGCAGCTCATTGAGCAAGCCGTCCAGGCGCTGCTGAATCATGGCGCACGCGCGGTGATTCTGGCTTGCACGGAAACGCCTTTGGCGCTTGATGCACTCGAGTCAAAGCTTCGCATTCATTGTGTTGACAGTACGGCAGCGCTTGCCAGATGCTGTGTGGCCTGGTGGCAGGCCAATCAAGCCGCCGCGACTGTCAATGATTGACACCAGTCCATGGGAGAGACCGTGAGATGACCAGTAACCCCCTTGAAGTGGATCCACCACACCTTTTGCCGTTCAACAGGGCTGGCGCTGGAATGCCATTGGTGCTGGTGCACGGCTATTTGGGGGGCTCCAGCCAGTGGGACGCCCAAGTGCCCGTGCTCAAAGAACACTTTGAAATAGTAACGCTGGATCTGGCGGGATACGGTAAGGCCAATCACCTGGCCGCGCCCACTGACCTGGCCGACCATGCCCGCAATGTGTTGGCCACGCTGGATCACATGGGGATTGAACGCTTCCATTTGCTGGGCCATTCAATGGGTGGCATGGTGGCGCAGGAAATCACGAGTCAGGCACCTGAGCGGGTAGACAAACTGGTGCTCTACGCGACCGGCCCGCTGGGTTGCATCCCTGGCCGGTTTGAAACCATGGCACGTTCTCGCGAGCGCTTGCGAGAGGACGGCGTGCAGCGCACCGCCAGGCGGATTTGTGCCACCTGGTTGCTGGACCGTGAGGCCTCACCGGCGTTTGAGTCCTTGGCCGCGCTCGCTACCCAATCCAGCGAACAGGCCGCCAGCGCCGGTCTGAGCGCCATGGAGTCCTGGGATGGCCGCGAGCGTCTGGAACAGATTGGGCAGCCTACTTTGATCATCTGGGGTGAGCGCGATCGCACCTACAGTTGGTCCCAGATCGAGATGCTTTGGCGCAGCATTCCACGTGCATCGCTGGCCGTGTTGCCCTCATGCGCTCATGCTTTGCACCTGGAACGCAGCGAACTTTTTTGCACGCTGCTTGTTGAGTTTCTGGTGAGCGGCGAAAGTACACATTTGGCATAACTGAGGCAACGCCCCCAGGGAAATTTCGCTTAGCCTGTCGAAATGCGCCAGGCTGGCGCGACATGGAGTGAGCGCTGTTGCTCGCCAACCTTTCCCTTCAGGAGCCCACCATGCAATACATGCTGATGTTTTACGAAACCGCCGACGACCTGGCCGCCACAACCGACGCGCGCGCCCCCGCCCACTTTGGCGCCTGGATGGCCTATGTGGACGCCATCAAGGCCGCCGGCATTGTGCGCGGTGGCGAGGGCCTGCAGCTGCCCGCCACCGCCACGTCGCTGCGCATCCGCGGCGACCAGCGCCAGGTGCTGGACGGCCCGTTTGCCGACACCAAGGAGCAGCTGGGCGGCTTTTTCGTCATCGACGTGCCCGACCTGGACACCGCGCTGGAATGGGCGGCCCGCGCCCCCTGCGCCGGCACCGGCGGCGTGGAGGTGCGCCCCACCCTTGTCATGCCGGCATGAGCGTTGCACGGCCGGATACGGCCGCGCGTGCTGCGGCCGACCATGCCGCACGCACGTCCTACGGGCGGCTGGTGGCGATCCTGGCCTCGCGCACGCGCGACATCGCGCAGGCTGAAGACGCGCTGGCCGAGGCCTTCGCCGCTGCGCTGCAGGCCTGGCCGCGTGATGGCGTGCCGGGCAACCCGGCCGCCTGGCTGCTGACCGTGGCCCGGCGCCGCACTCTGGACGACTGGCGCCACAGCCAGGTGGCGCAGGACGCCCACGATGCCCTGCTGGCCGTAGCCGACGAGCTGGGCCATGACGCGCAAGCCAGCGCCGTGCCTGATGAACGCCTGCGCCTGCTGTTTGTATGCGCCCACCCGGCCATCGACGCCGCGGCCCGCGCACCGCTGATGCTGCAGGCGGTGCTGGGCCTGGACGTGGCGCGCATGGCGGGTGCCTTCATGACGGCGCCCGCCACTCTGGGCCAGCGGCTGGTGCGGGCCAAAGCGCGCATCCGCGCATCGGGTATCAGCTTTGAATATCCGCAGGCCCCGGACCTGCCCCAGCGCCTGCAGGACGTGATGGACGGCATCTATGCCGCCTACGGCACCGGCTGGGACGACGTAGAAGGCGCAGACGCCGCGCGCCAGGGCCTGACGGGCGAAGCCATTGAGCTTGGCCGCATCCTGTGCGCTCTGATGCCGCAGGCGCCCGAGCCCTGCGGCCTGCTGGCGCTGATGCTGTTTTGCGAAGCACGCGCCCCCGCTCGCCGCGACGATTCAGGCGCCTATGTGCCGCTGGCGCAGCAGGACACCACCCGCTGGCACCGGCCCCTGATAGACGAGGCCGAGGCCCTGTTGCAGGCGGCGGCCCGCCACGCCGCGCCGGGGCCCTACCAGCTGGAAGCGGCCATCCAGTCGGCCCACACCCAGCGATGCCTGGGCGCCAGCGTGCCCGCGCAGGCGCTGGTGCTGCTGTACGACAGCCTGGCGGCATGGCGCCCGGGTCTGGGCGCGCTGGTCAGCCGGGCCTGCGCAGTGGCTGATGCGCACGGTGCGCCTGCGGGCCTGCAGGCGCTGGACGCATTGCCACAAAACGATGTGGCCAGCTACCAGCCGTACTGGGCCGCACGGGCCCACCTGCTTGCCAGTGCGGCGGACAAAACGGCTGCGCGCCAGGCACGTGACCGCGCCATGGGCCTGAGCGGCAATGCCGCCGTGCGCGCCTGGCTGGCGAAGCGTTACTGATCGACGGGTTGATCGGCAGGCGGCTGCTCAGCGGGCTGAAAAGGCCGGGCCCAATACGCGTATTCCCAGGCCAGCGAAAAACCGGCCCGTCTGTACAGCGCCTGCGCCCGGGTGTTGGCGCTTTCCACTTGCAGAAACGCACGCGCCAGGTCGCGCCGCTGGGCCTCTCGCGCGACCGCGCCCAGGATCTGGCTGCCCAGGCCACGGCCGCGAAACGCAGCCAGCGTGCGCATGCCATGCACGCTGGCCCAGCCCCGGCTGAAGCTGCCCAGGCCGGCTGCCACCGTCTGGCCGTCCACCCGCACGCGCGCAAACACGGCGTGCTGCGCACGCTGCAGAATCTGCACGCGGCTGGCGCCGTCCACCGGGTCAAAACCTTCGCCCAGGAACACGGCGCGCCAGTCATCGTCGGGCTGCTCGAGAAGTTCGGCCGCCGCACCGTCGGCCAGTGCTGCCATGCGGGCGACCTTGCCGGTGAATACGCTGGTAGGTTTGCCACGCGTATAGCCACGCGCCAGCAGCTCGGCCCGAACGGCCACAAACGGCTTTTGTGCCGGCACACGAAATACCGCGCCCAGGCCATTTTGTTGATAGACCGACTCGATCGGCGGAACCATCTGGGCGTCGGTCGCGCCATGGTCCATCGGCACGGCGCTGTGGGCCCGGCCCACGGTGCCCTGGTCCAGCGCCACCAGCCACCGCCCCACGCGTGCCTGCGCATCGGGGGGCACGGCGTCCAGGGTGGCGCGTTCAATGGCCTCAATGTCTTGCGGTGTCATGCTCATGATGTCAACAATTGTGCGTAACGCGCCAAGTCTACGTTGCCCCCGCTCACGATGACGCCCACGCGCTGGCCGCGCAAATCCAGCCCTGCGTGAAAGGCTGCCGCCAGGCTCAGGCAGCCCGTGGGCTCCACCACCAGCTTCATGCGCTGCGCATAAAAGCGCATGGCCTCCACCAGCTGCGCATCGGTCACGGTCACGATGTCATCCACATCGCGGCGGATCACCCCAAAGGTGTACTGGCCCAGGTGCTGCGTCTGCGCGCCGTCGGCAAGGGTGCGCGGTGTTTCAATGTGCACGATGGCGCCGGTGCGCAGGGATTGCTGGCCGTCGTTGCCGGCTTCAGGCTCCACGCCATACACCTTGCACTGCGGTGCCAGCGCCCGCGCGGCCAGCGCGCAGCCGCTGAGCAGGCCGCCGCCGCCCAGGCACACCAGCAGTGCGTCCAGCGCTCCCGTTTCTTCAAACAGTTCTTTCGCGGCCGTGCCCTGCCCGGCCATCACATGCGGATGGTCGTAGGGCGGAATGGGTGTCATGCCGCGGTCCGCGGCCAGCTGCGCTGTCAGCGCTTCGCGGTCCTGCGTGTAGCGGTCGTACAGGATCACTTCGCCGCCACCACCCTCGCCGTTCGCCAGATAGCCGCGCGTGGCGTCCACCTTGGCCTGCGGCGCATCCATCGGCATCAGGATGGCCGCCGGTATGCCCAGCATGCGCGCTGACAGCGCAATGGCCTGCGCATGGTTGCCCGACGAGAAAGTGACGACGCCCGCGCGCTTTTGTTCTGCGCTGAACTGCGCCAGTGCGTTGTACGCGCCGCGGAACTTGAACGCGCCCATGCGCTGGAAGTTCTCGCACTTGAAGAAAAGCTGCGCGCCCAGCAGCGCATCCGCTGTGGCACTGCGCAAGACAGGGGTGCGGTGGGCGTGGCCATGCAGGCGCTGCGCGGCGTGCTCCAGGTCGGCAAAGGTGGGTAGGGTCAGCATGCCCGCCAGCTTAGCGCAGGCGCCGATACGGCGCAGATCAAACCGCGTAGAAGAACCACACCGTGCTGATCAATCCGTCAGTGACTTCATAGACTGCTGCCGCTTCAAGAGGCGCGTCGCCCAGGCCGGTGATGCGTTCATGGTCGATGACCTTGCTGCCCAGCACCATGCGGTTGAGCACCTGCGCATGCAAGGAAGGCAGGTTGAAGCGCTGGGTCGCATAAAAATCCGCAAACGCGGCCTTGCCGGCCAGCGCGGGCTCAGTCTGGGGCGGACGGTAGATCTTGATGTCGTCGCTGTAGCAGGCGACAAAGGCCTGCAGGTCATGCGCGTTGTACGCATCAAGCTGTGCCTGTACAAGTGCTTCGGGGGTCATGGGGCATTCGATTGAAGTCAACTCCCGGAGCGCTTGCGCACCGGGGATGAGGTTTTTTCAGAGGAAGCCTTTTCTATCAGCCGACCACTTACATATTTGTGTAGCACGCTGGCAATTAACGTCTGATAGGGCACACCCTCCTCGAGCGCTTTGACCTGTATGTCGCCCAGGTCAATGGAAGACAGCCGGATATTGACCCGCCGGTCTTTCAGGGCGGTGGCACGTGCAGCTGCCTTCAGCTTTTGAAGTTCATTTTTCGTTGCGACGGATTTCAGCTGGCCTTGCTCAAAGGCCGAGAGAATTTCCTGCTCATAAGCGTCAACTTTTGCCATCGGCTCCACCTTGCTTCAAATAGTCCCGCGTGGCCTTGCGACTGGGGATCAGCGTCTTCAAAAAGTAATGATCCAGCTCCTCGACAAAAGGTACGAGATGCACGTAGCCATCAAGCGCCACCACAAGTATCTTTTGATTGGGATACCGGGTCTTGTTCGGATGCTCCAGGACGTCGAGTAATCCGCCGGACTCAACCGCCACCACAATGCCCTCGAAAGAAACACCCCGCGATAGTTTGAGCGCCTTGTTTTTCTCAGTGTTCCAGCGAAAAGGCTTCATGGGTTCATTCTAATTCGATGTGTGCCTTTTGTCACCACAGCTTTCAATCGAAACCCAGGTACCCGCGCGACTGCGCCGCCGCCTGGTCTTCAAAGATCGCCATCGCCGTGGTCATGCGGCGAAAGCCCAGCTTTTTGTAAAAGCCTTCCTTGCCGGGCACGGCATACAAAATGATTTTGCGGTGGCCGTGCGACTGCGCCACCAGCCGCGCAATGATCTCGCGGCCCAGCCCGGTGCCCTGGTGGCTGGGCAGCACCGCCACGTCGCAGATGTACGAGCAATCCACCCCGTCGGCCAGGGCACGGCCCACGCCCACCAGCCGGCCGCTGTCGCGCACAAAGCAGCGGAACATGCTGTTGCCGAATGCCGTGGCCAGCCACTGGGGACTTTTTTCGCCCAGCGGGGCGGCCCGGTACAGGGCACTCAGTTCGTGCCAGTCGATGTCGGCCAGCGTGTCGGACCAGTCCAGTTGCATGGGTGCCTCACTCGATCGGGTTGGTTGTGTCATGGCGCCGTCATGGTACGGCAGCACATTGCGCATGCATGTCATGCAGGCGCGCACGTCCTGCATTTTTCAACCGACCCGGACCGAACCCATGAAAATCGCTTCCCTTGTAGCTGTCTTCTCGCTTGCCCTGCTGCAGGCCTGTGGCGGCGGCGGCCCCAACCTCAACACCCTGACGGGAGAGCTGCCGCTGGTGATCGGCCACCGCGGCGCGTCCGGCACACTGCCCGAGCACACGCTGGAGGCCTACAAGGCCGCCATTGACCAGGGTGCCGATTTTGTCGAGCCCGACCTGGTGCTGACCAAGGACGGCGTGATGGTGGCCCGCCACGAGCCCATGCTGGACAGCACGACCGACGTGGCCCTCAAGTTCCCCGCCGCGCGCAAGTCCACACGCAACATGGACGGCGTCACAACGACCGCCTACTTTGCCAGCGACTTCACGCTGGCCGAGATCAAGACGCTGCGCGCGGTCCAGTCCAGCGCGGCACGCTCCAAGGCTTTTGACGGCCTTTACACCATCCCCACGCTGGACGAGGTGATCGCCCTGGTCAAGGCCGAGGGCACCAAAGCCGGCCGCACCGTGGGCATCTACCCCGAGATCAAGCATTCCACCTTCCATTCCGACGTGGTGGGGTTCGGGCGCAACGTGTTTGAAGACAAGCTGGTGGCCACGCTGCACGCCGCGTATGGCAACGTGGCGACGGCACCCGTGTTCGTGCAGTCGTTCGAGGTTTCCAACCTGCAGTACCTGCGCACCAAAACCAGCATCCGCCTCGTGCAGCTGATAGATGCGGACGATGTGAAAGACGACGGCAGCATGTCGCTGGTGGCGCCCTATCACAAGCCCTACGACTTCGTGGTGAAGAACGACCCCCGTACCTTTGCCGACCTGCTGACGCCCGCCGGCCTGGACTTTGTGAAGACCTATGCCAACGCCGTCGGCCCCTGGAAGCCCTATCTGGTCAAGACGGTGAACGACCGGGTCGAGCGCACCGGCGACACCACACTCACCATCAACGACCGCCGCGTGGACGGCAGCACGGGCGTGATCGAGCTGGCCCACCAGAAGGGCCTGCTGGTGCACACCTGGACGTTCCGCAACGACGCCAGCGGCTACGGCTTCAAGGACCCTCAGGCCGAGATGGCGTACTACATGCGTCTGGGCGTGGACGGCGTGTTCACCGACTTCCCCGCCACAGGGGTCGCGGCGAAGCAGTCTTTGCGCTGACCCGCTCAGGCGCGCGCCAGGGGCACAATGCCCCTTGTGCTGCCCCTGCTGACCACCTTTTCCTGGCAAGAGCTGCGCCACCACCCGTGGCGCAATGCCGCCGCCGTGCTGGCCGTGATGCTGGGCGTGGCGCTGGCGTTTTCGGTCCACCTGATCAATGCGTCCGCACTCAGCGAGTTTTCAAGCGCGGTGCGCTCGGTCAACGGCCAGCCCGACCTGGAGCTGCGCGCGGTGCGCGGCGGGTTTGACGAGCGTGTGTTTGCGCGCGTGGCGGCGCACCCCGGCGTGGCGTTGGCCAGCCCGGTGCTGGAGGTGCAGACGCTGGTGCTGGCACCGGACGGCACGCGCAAGGCCTTGCGTATCGTGGGCGTGGATGCGCTGGTGGTGGCAGGCGTGGCGCCGGCGCTGATGCCGGTGCCGCGCGACGGCGGCAACCGGTTTGCCGTGTTTGCGCCGGGCACGGTTTTCCTGAATGCTGCTGCACGCGCTTTGCTGGCGAATGCGTCGACTGGTTCCGGGCAAAGCGCATCGGACGTCCAGCTGCAAGTGGGCTTGCAACTGCGCGCCGTTCAGGTTGGTGGCACAGTGGCGGCTGGCGGCGGGCCGCTGGCTGTGATGGACATCGGCGCGGCACAAGACCTGTTTGGCCGCGCGGGCCAGCTCACCCGCATTGACGTGCGCCTGGCGCCCGGCGCAGACCGCTCCGCCGTGCTGCAGGCGCTGGCATTGCCTGCAGACGTAGCCGCCACCGCGCCTGGTGACGCTGCACAGCGCGTCAGCAACCTGTCGCGTGCCTATCGCGTGAACCTCACCGTGCTGGCGCTGGTGGCGCTGTTCACCGGCGCGTTTTTGGTGTTCTCTGTGCTGTCGCTGAGCGTGGCGCGGCGCGCGCAGCAGTTTGCGCTGCTGGGCGTGCTGGGCCTGACGGCGCGCCAGCGGCTGCGGCTGGTGCTGGTGGAGTCTGCGCTGCTGGGCACCGTGGGCAGTGTGGCCGGCATTGCGCTGGGCACGGGGCTGGCGGCGCTGGCGCTTCGCCTGCTGGGCGGCGACCTGGGCGGCGGCTACTTTCCGGGCGCGGCCCCTGCACTGCAGTGGGACGGCTGGGGCGCGCTGGCCTATGGCGTGCTGGGCGGGGTGGCGGCGCTATTGGGGGGCTGGTGGCCCGCGCGTGCCGTGCAACAGCTGCCGCTGGCGCAAACACTCAAGGGGCTGGGCGTGGCGGCGCGCGCCGGGCGCAGCCACTGGCTGAGCCTGTCGCTCATGGGCGCAGGCGCGCTGCTGGCGCTGCTGCCGCCGGTGGGGGGCATTCCGCTGGCCGCCTATGTGTCGGTGGGGCTGCTGCTGGTAGGCGGCATCACCGCCCTGCCGTGGGCGGTGGCGCTGCTGTACGACCGGCTCGCGCCCGGGGTGGCACACCGCCTGCTGCCCCTGCTGGCGGTGGAACGCGCCCGGCGTGTGCGCGAGAGCGCGGCGGTGGCCGTCAGTGGCGTGGTTGCATCGCTGAGCCTGGCCGTGGCGCTGACGGTCATGGTCGCCAGCTTTCGCGGCAGCGTGACGCAGTGGCTGGACGACGTGCTGCCCGCCGGGCTGTACGTGCGCACCGCCAGCGCGCCGGGCACGGGCGACACGGCGTATTTCGAACCCGCCTTTGTGCAGGCGGTGGCCCAGGTGCCCGGCATCCAGCGCGTGGGCACGCTGCGCACCGCACCGCTGCTGCTGGACCCGGCTCGCCCGGCCGTCACGCTGATCGCCCGCGCGCTGGACGGCCCACTGCAGGCCCTGCCGCTGGTGGGCAACGCCGTGGCCGTGCCCGCAGGCCATGTGGGCATTTATGTGAGTGAAGCGGTCGTCGACCTGTATGGCGCGCGCACCGGCGAGGTGTTTGCACAGCTGGCCACTGCGTTTCGCCCTGGAACGACTTTTTTTGTGGCCGGTGTGTGGCGCGACTACGCCCGCCAAAGCGGCGCCATCGTGATCGCCCAGCAGGACTTTGAGCGGCTGACGGGCGACCGGCGTGTGAACGACCTGGCGTTGTGGCTGGCGCCGGATGCCGATGGCGCCCAGGTGCAGCAAGCCGTGCGCACCGTGGCTGACCGCCAGGGCGCGGGGACCCTGCTGGAATTTGCATCAGCCGGCGAGATCCGCAAAACCTCGCTTCGCATTTTTGACCGCAGCTTTGCCGTCACCTACTGGCTGCAGGCAGTGGCCATTGGCATCGGCCTGTTTGGCGTGGCGGCCAGCTTCAGCGCGCAGGTGCTGGCGCGGCGCAAGGAGTTTGGCCTGCTGGCGCACCTGGGCCTCACGCGCCGCCAGATCCTGGCGGTGGTGGCGGGCGAAGGCGCGGCCTGGACGCTGATCGGCTCGCTGGCCGGGCTGGTGCTGGGCCTGGCCGTGAGTGTGGTGCTGGTGCATGTGGTCAACCCCCAGAGCTTTCACTGGACCATGGACCTGGCCGTGCCCTGGCTGCGGCTGGCGGCGCTGTGTGCGGCGGTGGTGCTGGCGGGCACGGTCACGGCCTGGCTGGCCGGGCGGACGGCTGCCGGGCGCGACGCCGTGATGGCAGTGAAGGAAGACTGGTAACGCGCCTGCGACAATGCCGCGATGCCCACACCACCCACCTTGCGCGCCTGGGAACATGACGCCGTTGCCCGCATCGAGGCCGACTTCCAGCGCAGCGCAGACACCCACCTGATCGCCCTGCCCCTGCCCGGCTTTGCCCGGCACGGCATTGACCTGTACCTCAAGGACGAATCCACCCACCCCACGGGCAGCCTCAAGCACCGCCTGGCACGCTCGCTGTTCCTGTACGCGCTGTGCAATGGCTGGCTGCGTGAGGGCTCCACGGTGGTGGAATCGTCCAGCGGCTCCACCGCGGTGAGCGAGGCCTACTTTGCGCGCCTGCTGGGCCTGCCGTTCGTGGCCGTCATGCCGCGCAGCACCTCGCCTGAAAAAATCGCGCAGATCGAGTTTTACGGTGGGCGCTGCCACCTGGTAGACAGCGCGGCTCAGGTCTATGAAGAGGCTCGCCGCATTGCCGTGGACACCGGCGGTCACTACATGGACCAGTTCACCTATGCCGAGCGCGCCACCGACTGGCGCGGCAACAACAACATCGCGCAAAGCATGTTCCAGCAGATGGCGCATGAGCGCCATGCCGTGCCGCGCTGGGTGGTGGTGGGCGCGGGCACGGGCGGCACCAGCGCCACCATCGGGCGGTACATCCGCTACCAGCGCCAGGCCACGCAGCTGTGCGTGGCCGACCCGCAGGGCAGCGTGTTCAGCGCCTACCATGCGTCGGGCGACGCCACGATCACCGGCCCGGGCTCGCGCATTGAAGGCATCGGGCGGCCCCGCGTGGAGCCCAGCTTCATCCGCGCGCTGGTGGACCGCATGGTGGTGGTGAGCGATGTGGATTCGGTGGCCGCGATGCGCTTGCTGTCGGGGCTGCTGGGGCGCCGGGTGGGCCCGTCCACCGGCACCAACTTCACGGCCATGCTGGCGCTGGCCTGCGAGATGCGCGAACGCGGTGAAACCGGTGCGATCCTGTCGCTGCTGTGCGATGCGGGCGAACGCTATCTGCCCACTTACCACGACGCCGCCTGGGTGCAACAGCACATGGGCGATTGCACAGCGGCGCAGCAGCGAATGGCCGCGCTGGCGGGCCGGGGCTAGACGCCATGGCGCCGTTCGCACGCCGCAGCCTGCTGGGCGCCGCGCTCGGCTCGGGCCTGGGCGCGTGCCTGCCGGCAGCGGCTTTGCCGCCCAAGGCGTTGCAGTTCCCGCGCGACCACGGCGCGCACCCGGGCTTTCGCACCGAGTGGTGGTACATCACGGGCCACGCCATATCGGGCGGGCGTGAGTTCGGCTTCCAGGTGACATTCTTTCGTTCGCGGGTAGATGGCACGCAGGGCATGCAATCGGGCTTTGCGGCGCGGCAGCTCATCTTTGCGCATGCGGCCATCACGGACGTGCAGGGCAAGAAGCTGCTGCACGACCAGCGCATTGCGCGTGAGGGTTTTGACGTGGCCGCAGCCGGCGGCGCCGACACACAGCTCAAGCTGCGCGACTGGTCGCTGGTGCGGGGCGCCGCAGGCTACCAGGCACGCATCAGCGCCCAGGACTTTGCGCTGGACCTGGCCTTTGTGCCCACGCAGGCCGTGCTGCTGCAAGGCGACCGGGGCCTGTCACGCAAGGGCCCGCAGGACAAGCAGGCCAGCTACTACTACAGCCAGCCGCAACTGAAAACCCGCGGCACGCTCACCCTGCGCGGCCAGCGCCTGGACGTGCAGGGCACGGCCTGGCTGGACCACGAATGGAGCGAAGAGCTGCTGCACCCCGAGGCCGTGGGCTGGGACTGGATCGGCATGAACTTCATGAACGGCAGCGCACTGACGGCGTTTCGCCTGCGCCGCAAGGACGGCAGCACGCTGTGGGACGGCGGGTCGTTCCGCACAGCCGGCGGCACGCTGTACACGGCCAGCAAGGGCGAAAATGAATTCAGCCCGCAACGCTTCTGGAAGAGCCCGGTATCGCAGGCCACCTACCCTGTGGAATGGATGGTGCGCACCCCGGCCGACTACTACACCGTCAAGGCCGTGATCGACAACCAGGAGCTGGACAGCCGCAACTCCACCGGTGCGATTTACTGGGAAGGTTTGAGCGACATGTACGACAGCAATGGCAACAAGGTGGCGCGTGGCTACCTGGAGATGACGGGCTACGCCAGCCCGTTGCGGCTGTAGCTGGCGTGCAGGCCAGGGCGGTCCCAGCGCCAGGGCGTGCCGCCAAACACACCGGCAATGAAATCCGCCAGCGCAGGGTCATGGGCCTGCAGTGCGGCGCGGGTGGCCACCGGGCCGTGTACGCCGTTTGCTTGCGCTTGAAAACGGTTGGCGTCAAACCAGCTCTGCACCCCTTCGGCCCAGTATTCAGACGCATTGGCCGCCGCATAAGTACGCTGCCACAGGCCTGCTTGCAGGGCCTGGCGGTACAGCGTTCGCAGCCGTGCGGCCAGCGTGGCGTCCAGCCGGGTGGCGGCCAGGTCGAACACGGTGTGGGCAAACTCGTGCACCAGGATGCTTTCACCCCGGTAGCGGTCACCGGGCAGGCCCAGCAGGTTTTCTTCTGCGGCGCTGCACACCGGGCGCTGGCGCGTGGCGCCCACGCCGCGCGTGCGGGCGTTCCAGTGGTCACGCGGCTGCAGGTCGGCGTATTCGGGCAGGTCGGTGGTGAGCTCGTCGCGGGCGATGACGGCCACCCGCACGCCCCCTGCGCGCAGCACCGCCAGCAAGTCGGCACGGCGCGCCAGCATGCCCAGCACCACTTGCGCGGCCGCCTGCAGCGCCAGCGGGTCTGGGCGGGCCGATGCCAGCACGGGCAGGCCACCCGCATCCACCTGCTGTGCATAGAAACCAGCGGCTGGTTGAGCACGCAGCACGGCCGGCAAGGCGGCCAGCGCACCAGCCACCACAAGGGCCCGGCGCCCGGGAGAAAAGCGGGTGTACATGGCTGCACTGTATCGCCCCTACACTTCCCGCATGGCCAATGCACCCGACACCCGCAAGGGCAACCCCCGATCCCTCTCCGGCCTGCTGCCGTTCCTGCGCCCTTATCGCGCACGCCTGGCCCTGGCCGGGCTGTTTCTGGTGCTGGCGGCGGTGGCCACGCTGCTGTTTCCGCTGGCGCTGCGCGGGCTGATCGACGGCGGCCTGGTCAGCGCTGGACAAGACGACAAGGGCGCGCAGGTGATGGCCCTGCGCGAACACTTTCTGGCGCTGTTTGGCGTGGCGGTGGCGCTGGGCCTGTTCAGTGCGGCGCGCTTTTACACCGTCAGCTGGCTGGGCGAGCGCGTCACGGCCGACATCCGCAATGCGGTGTATGCCCACGTGCTGCGGCAAAGCCCTGAATTTTTTGAGACCACGCAAACCGGCGAGGTGCTGTCGCGCCTGACCACCGACACCACGCTGGTGCAGACCGTGGTGGGTTCGTCACTGAGCATGGGCCTGCGCAACGCCGTCATGGGCGCGGGCGCGCTGGCCATTCTGGTGTGGACCAACCCGTATGTGATGACGCAGGTGCTGCTGATCATCGTGCTGGTGGTGCTGCCCACGATGTGGTTTGGCCGGCGCGTGCGCAAGCTCTCGCGCGCCAGCCAGGACCGCGTGGCGGATTCGAGCGCGATCGCCGCCGAGGTGCTCAACGCCATCCCCGTGGTGCAAAGCTACACGGCCGAAGGCCGGGAGGCCGCACGCTTTGACGCGTCCACCGACGACGCATTCCGCACCGCCGTGCGGCGCACGCGCGCACGCTCGGCCCTGGTGGCATTTGTGATCATTGCCAACGCTGCGCTGCTGCTGTGGGGCCTGTACCAGGGCACGCAGGCGGTGCTGGCCGGCAAGATCAGCGCGGGCCACCTGGGCCAGACCGTGGTGTACGTGATCATCCTGGCCGGCGCCGTGGCAGTGCTGGGCGAGGTGTATGGCGACCTGCTGCGCGCCGCCGGTGCCACGGAACGGCTGATGGAGTTGCTGGATACACGGTCACCGATCGCTTCGCCCGCCCAACCTGCACAGGCGGCTGTGACGCCTGCGGGCAGCGCAGTGGCGTTTGATGGCGTCACGTTTCACTACCCGTCGCGCCCCGCGCAGGCTGCCATGGCGGACTTCAACCTGCGCATTGAGCCGGGCGAGACCGTGGCGCTGGTGGGGCCCAGTGGGGCGGGCAAAAGCACGGTGTTCCAGCTGCTGCTGCGCTTTTACGACCCCGCTGCCGGCGCGATCGCACTGGACGGCGTGCCCACGCGCGACCTGGCGCTGCACGACCTGCGCCGGCGCATCGGCATCGTGCCGCAGGATGCGGTGATCTTCTCGGCCAGCGCGCTGGAGAACATCCGCTACGGCAAACCCGGCGCCACGGATGCCGAAGTACACGCCGCAGCCAGCGCCGCATTTGCCGACGGCTTCATCCGCGCGCTGCCCGAGGGCTACGACACCTTTCTGGGCGAGCGCGGCGTGCGCCTGTCAGGCGGGCAGCGCCAGCGCATAGCGATTGCCCGGGCCATGCTGAAGAACCCGCCGCTGCTGCTGCTGGACGAAGCCACCAGCGCACTGGACGCCGAAAGCGAGCGAATGGTGCAGGCTGCACTGGAAACCGCCATGCGCGGGCGCACCACGCTGGTCATTGCCCACAGGCTGGCCACGGTGCAACAGGCCAACCGGATCGTGGTGATGGACCATGGGCGCATCGTGGAACAGGGTACGCACGACACGCTGATGGCGGCCGGCGGCACGTATGCGCGGCTGGCGGCGCTGCAGTTCATGGATTGAGCGGCGGCGCGCCCGGCTGCGGTCAGCCCCGCAGGAAGGCGCCCTGCCACTGTCCGGCAGCAGTGTCATTGCCAGCGTCGTTGGCGGCCAGGTCACCGGCAGAGAACCTCTGCTTCCAGAGCGATGCCACGCCGGCAAAGGCCTGCAGCGACTCGGCCAGCAGGTCCGCCGTCATCGCGTTCAGGTCGGCGCGGCCACACAGCAGGATTTCCTCTTGTACCGGGTCGATGGACAGTGCGGCGCCGCCGGTGTGCGTGCCGAACAGATTGCCCTCGAGCAGGTTGCGGTACAGCGGCTCGCGGTTGCCGGCCGGCACCGGGCCAAGGACCGAGTACATCTGGATGCAGTTGGACGGCTCGTCGACCTCAAGGTCGATCGCCGTGCTGGATTCGAACAGCAGCCGCGCGCAGCCGTTGTGGTCAAACTTGAGTTCGGGCAAGCCCGCCGTCTGGCCGTAGGCGGCCAGCAGGTCTTGGGGAGAGGAGTGGGTGTTCATGGGCCGCAATTTAGGACGCTGCACGTCCTCACACAACAGACAGAAGTCTTGGTCTGTGGCCTGTTGACTATTGCAGCGGGCCTTTCAACGCCTTCGGAAGGGGCAGCGGCATCACGCTGATGCCCTCTTCCAGCAGTGCCTCGGTTTCCTCGCGCGACGCCTGGCCTCGGATGTTGCGCTCGTCCACCTCACCGTAGTGGATGCGGCGGGCTTCTTCGGCAAAACGCTCACCCACGTCTTCGGTGTTGGCCATGACCTCGCGCGCCATTCTTAGCCAGGCGGCCTGCAGCGTGCGGCCGGCGGGCGACATGACCTCCTGGCGCTCAGGCGTGGGTTCCTTGGCGGCACCCAGGTTCAGGCGCGGCGCTGACAGCATCTTGGTGATGGCTGTGTCGCCGCACATCGGGCATTCAACCAGCCCACGGCCCAGCTGCCCCTGGAAGTCATCTTCCGAGGCGAACCAGCCTTCAAACTCGTGCTGGTGGGCGCATTGCAGGTTCAGTACCTTCATGGCCGGATTATCTGCCTGCGGGCTGGGGCGGTGCACTCTGCCAATCGAGTGACCACGCACCCGACAGCACATTCTGCAGCCAGACCAGGCAGGTCAATGTCTTGGCGTCGGTCAGCGCGCCGGTGCGGCTCCATTCCAGCAACTCGGCTGGCGTGGCGCTAAACACGTCCAGGAACTCGCCCTCGTCCAGCTGGTGCTGGCCGGCCTGCAGGCCGCGCGCAAAGTAGATGTGCAGCACTTCCGTGGAGTACGCAATGGCCAGGTGCATGGCCCCGGCGCGGGCCCATTCGCGGGCGGTGTAGCCGGTTTCTTCCAGCAGTTCGCGCTGGCCGCACAGCAGCGGGTCCTCGCCCGCGTCCAGCTTGCCGGCCGGGAATTCGATCATGTGCAGGCCCACAGGGTAGCGAAACTGCCGCTCCACCACCACGCGGCCGTCGTCCAGCAACGGCACCACGACCACGGCGCCGGGGTGGGCCACGTATTCGCGGGTGGCGTGGCTGCCGTCAGGCAGGCGCACGTTGTCGCGGTAGGCCTTGAGGAAGTTGCCCTCAAACAGCGTCTGGCCGCCCGTGCGGTGCTCGGTCAGGTCACGTTCGGGCTCAACCGGCTCAGTCACGGTGCTTGACGAGGTAACGCCAGATGAAGCCGGGGAACGCCAGGGTGATGAACAGCGCACCGGTCACGGCGTAAAACTCCCACCCTTGCGGCGCAATCTGGCCCATACGCTTTTCAAGCAGCAAGCCGACGCCGCCGACGATGAAGTACATCACCACGAGTTCGGCCAGGCGCACCGCCAGGCCCTTGGGCCAGGTGACGGGCACGACGGCGAGCAGGCGGTGGTTGATGAACGGCAGGTTGGCGGCGGCCAGCGCCAGCACGATCACCAGCCAGATGGACAGCGTTTGCGACATGCCGTACCGTCAGGACCCCAACGTCTTAATGATGGCTTGTGCACACAGCGTCATCAGGCCGCCAGGCAAAATGCCCAGCACCAGCACCAGCAGGCCATTGATGGACAGCACGGCGCGCACGTCCGCCGGTGCCGACACCGTGGTGGCCGTGATGGGTGCGTCAAAGTACATGACCTTCACGACGCGCAGGTAGTAGAACGCGCCCACCAGCGACAACATGACGGCAAACACAGCCAGGCCGATGTACAGGGCCTGACCCGACGCCACCAGTGCCTGCAGCACGGCCAGCTTGGCATAGAAGCCCGCCAGCGGCGGAATGCCGGCCAGTGAGAACATGCAGATCGCCATGACGCCGGCAAACAGCGGGCTGCGCTGGTTCAGGCCGGCCAGGTCGGTGATCTCTTCGCTCTCAAAGCCCTCGCGCGCCAGCAGCAAAATGATGCCGAAGGTGGCCAGCGTGGTCAGCACATAGGTGATGACGTAGAACATGGCCGAGCTGTAGGCGTTGGCCATCACCAGGGGGTTGGCCACACCATTGACCACGCCCGCCATCAGCCCCAGCAGCACAAAACCCATCTGCGAAATGGTGGAGTACGCCAGCATGCGTTTGAGGTTGGTTTGCGCAATGGCCGCCAGGTTGCCCACCAGCAGCGAGCCTATGGCCAGCAAGCCCAGCATCTGCTGCCAGTCAATGGCCAGTGGCAAAAGCCCCTCGACCAGCAAGCGCATGCAGATGGCAAACGCGGCCAGCTTGGGCGCGCCGCCAATCATGAGCGTGACGGCTGTGGGTGCACCCTGGTACACGTCGGGGATCCACATGTGGAACGGCACCACCCCCAGCTTGAAGGCCAGGCCGGCCACAATGAATACCAGGCCAAACACCAGCACCTGGTGCTTGATCTGGCCGGAGTTGACGGCCTTGAACACGGCGTTGATGTCCAGCGAGCCAGTGGCACCGTACAGCATGGACAGGCCATACAGCAGGAAACCGCTGGCCATGGCGCCCAGCACAAAGTACTTCATGGCGGCTTCGGTCGCGGTGGCGTTGTCGCGGCGCAGGGCCACCAGGGCGTAGCTGGACAGCGTGAGCAGCTCCAGCCCCAGGTAGATCACCAGGAAGTTGTTGCCCGAGATCATGACGAAGATGCCCATGAGCGAGAACATCGCCAGGGTGAACATCTCGCCGCCGCGCAGCATGTCGCGGTCGCCCGCGTAGGGGCGGCCATAGACCAGCGTGACCATCATGGCAATGGTGGCAAAGCATTTGAGCCAGTTGCCCATGGGGTCGCTAACCACCATGTTGCCAAAGCCATAGTACGTCTGGCCGCCGCTGGCATACAGGGCCTGCAGCAGGGCCACAACGCCCAGCGTGGCCAGGGTCAGCACATAGGTGAAGGTCCGCCGCGGGCTGGTCACGCGCAGGTCGACCAGCGCAATGACGCAGGCCATGACCAGCAGCAGCGCTTCCGGGTAGACGACGATCCAACTGAGTTTGTCAATCATCTCAAGGCTTTCAATTCAGTTTGGACTGGGCAACGTGCTTGAGGAAATCGGCCACCGAGGTGTCCATGATCTGCGTGAACGGGTGCGGGAAGATGCCCATGTACAGCACGGCAATGGCCAGCAACGCCAGCATGAAGAACTCGCGTGTGTTGATGTCGCTCAGGTTGCGAACGTCGTCGTTGTCCACCGGGCCCAGGTACACACGCTTGAACATCCACAGCGTGTAGGCCGCGCCAAAGATCAGCGCTGACGCTGCCGCCGCGCCCAGCCAGAAGTTGGCCTTGACCGCACCCAGGATCACCATCCATTCGCCCACAAAACCGGCGGTGGCCGGCAGGCCGCAATTGGCCATGGCAAACAGCAGCGCAAACGCCGTGAACTTGGGCATGGTGTTGACCACACCGCCGTAGCTTGCAATCTCGCGGGAATGCACGCGGTCGTACAACACGCCGATGCACAGGAACATGGCGCCCGACACGAAGCCGTGCGCGATCATCTGCACAATGCCGCCGGCCACGCCCAGGTCGTTGAAGATGAAGAAGCCCAGGGTGACAAAACCCATGTGCGCCACGGACGAATAAGCCACGAGCTTCTTCATGTCCTGCTGCACCATGGCGACCAGGCCCACGTAGATCACCGCGATGAGTGACAGCGCGATCATGAGCCAGGCCCATTCGCGGGCAGCGTCCGGCGCAATGGGCATGGAAAAGCGCAGGAAGCCATAGGCACCCAGCTTCAGCATGATGGCTGCCAGCACGGCAGAGCCACCGGTGGGTGCCTCCACGTGCACGTCGGGCAGCCAGGTGTGCACCGGCCACATGGGCACCTTGACCGCAAAGGCGGCAAAGAACGCAAAGAACAGCAGCGTCTGCGAGGTGCCCGACAGCGGCAGCTTGTGCCAGGTCAGGATGTCAAAACTGCCGCCCGATTTGGTGTACAGGAAGATCAGCGCGATGAGCATCAGCAAGGAGCCCAGCAGCGTGTACAAAAAGAACTTGAACGCCGCGTAGATCTTGTTGGGCCCACCCCAGATGCCGATGATCAGGTACATCGGGATCAGCGTGGCCTCAAAGAACACGTAGAACAGCATGCCGTCCAGCGCGCAGAACACGCCGATCATCAGGCCGCTGAGGATCAGGAACGCACCCATGTACTGGTTCACACGCTCGGTGATCACCTCCCAGCCGGCAATGATGACCACCACGTTGATGAAGGCCGTCAGCGGGATGAACCAGAATGAAATGCCGTCCACCCCCAGGTGGTAGTTGACGTTGAAGCGCTCGATCCAGGGCGCCTTTTCAACGAACTGCATCGCCGACGTGCCCAGCTTGAAGGCGTCATACAGCGGCAAGGTGACCAGCAGGCTCACGACGGCGCCAACCAGGGCGATCCAGCGGACCGCCTTGGCGTGTTCGTCGCGGCCCAGTGCCAGCAGCACGACGCCGAACATGATCGGCGTCCAGATGGCAAGGCTCAACAATCCCATTTTTCTTCTTCTCCTACTTGTTGAACCAGACGAAATACGTCATCAGCACAAACACGCCCAGAATCATCACAAAGGCGTAGTGGTACAGGTAGCCCGACTGGAACCAGCGCACCACGCCCGCAATGCGGCCTACAAGCTTCCAGGAGCCATTGACGATCGCGCCGTCGATGATGGCCTGGTCGCCGCCCTTCCACAGGCCCACACCCAGTGCGCGTGCACCGCGTGCCAGCACGTTCTCGTTGAACCAGTCCATGTAGTACTTGTTTTCAAGCAGCGTGTAGATGGGCATTGCGCGCGCCTTGATGGCCGCCGGCAGCGCCGGGTTGACCATGTACATGTAGTAAGACAGCGCCACACCGGCCAGCGCCAGGTACAGCGGCGCAGTGAAGAACGCGTGCCCTGCCATCTGCAGCGGGCCGTGGATCATTCTGGCCAGCTCGGCCATGGCCGGGTGTTTGGCAGCATCCACCACGATGGCGTCCTTCAGGAACTCACCAAACAGCATGGGTTGCAAGGTCATGAAGCCGATCACCACCGACGGGATGGCCAGCAGCAGCAAGGGTGCCGTCACCACCCAGGGCGACTCGTGCGGCCCATGATGACCGTGATCGTCATGCCCATGGCCGTGGTCGTCGTGCCCGTGGTGGGCGTCAGGGTTCTGGTCGAACCGCTCCTTGCCATGGAACACCAGGAAATACATGCGGAACGAGTAGAACGCCGTGACAAACACGCCGGCCATTACCGCAAAGTAGGCAAAACCGGCGCCCGGCAGCTTGCTGAAGTGCACCGCCTCGATGATGCTGTCCTTGGAATAGAAGCCTGCGAACAGCGGTGTGCCGATGAGCGCCAGCGAGCCCAGCAGCGAGGTGATCCAGGTAATGGGCATGTACTTGCGCAGGCCGCCCATCCAGCGGATGTCCTGGTTGTGGTGCACGCCCATGATCACCGAACCGGCCGCCAGGAACAGCAGCGCCTTGAAGAACGCGTGCGTCATCAGGTGGAACACGGCCACCGAGTAGGCCGATGCACCCAGCGCCACGGTCATGTAGCCCAGCTGCGACAGCGTGGAATACGCCACCACGCGCTTGATGTCGTTCTGGATGATGCCCAGAAAGCCCATGAACAGCGCGGTAATGGCCCCGATCACCAGGATGAAGTTCAGGGCCGTGTCGCTCAGCTCGAACAGCGGCGACATGCGCGCGACCATGAAAATGCCGGCCGTCACCATGGTGGCAGCGTGGATCAGCGCGGAAATCGGTGTGGGGCCTTCCATCGAATCGGGCAGCCACACATGCAGCGGGAACTGGGCCGACTTGCCCATGGCGCCGATGAACAGGCAGATGCAGATCACGGTGATCAGCATCCAGTCGCCTCCACCAAAAGGACTGGGGAAGCCCAGCTTGCCCAGATCACCGGCCTTGGCGAACACTTCGGTGTAATTCATCGTGCCGGCATACGCCACGATCAGGCCAATGCCCAGGATGAAGCCGAAGTCGCCCACACGGTTGACCAGAAAGGCTTTCATGTTGGCAAAGATCGCCGTCGGCTTGTTGAACCAGAAGCCGATCAGCAGGTACGACACCAGGCCCACCGCCTCCCAGCCAAAGAACAGCTGCAGCAGGTTGTTGCTCATGACAAGCATCAACATCGAGAAGGTGAACAGCGAGATGTAGGCAAAGAAGCGGTTGTAGCCGTCGTCTTCTTCCATGTAGCCGATGGTGTAGATGTGCACCATCAGCGACACAAAGGTCACCACGCACATCATCATGGCCGTGAGGCCGTCCACCATAAAGCCGACTTCCATCTTCAGGCCGCCCACCACCATCCACGTGTAGAGCGTCTCATTGAAGCGGGCGCCGTCAAGAGCCACGCTCTTGAGCGTCATGGCCGACAGGATGAAGGCCACCAGCACACCCAGGATGGTGAGCGTGTGCGACAGGCGACGGCCGATCCAGTTGCCGCCAAAGGTGGTGCCAAAGATGCCGGCCAGCACGGCGCCCACCAGGGGCGCCAGCGGGACTGCCAGCAGGGTTGAAGCGTTCAGAGTCGAGCTCATTGTTCTTTTAACCCTTCAATGTGTTGAGCTCGTCGACGTTGATGCTCGACTTGTTGCGAAACAGCAGCACCAGGATGGCCAGGCCGATGGCCGATTCGGCCGCCGCCACCGTCAGGATGAAAAACACGAACACCTGGCCGTGCATGTCGCCCAGGTAATGCGAAAACGCCACGAAGTTCATGTTCACGGCCAACAGCATGAGTTCGATGGCCATCAGCAGCACGATCAGGTTGCGGCGGTTCAGGAAGATACCGATGACCGACAGCGCGAACAGGATCGCGCCCAGGGAAAGGAAATGTCCAAGCGTGAGCGTCATGCCTTTTTCTCCTCGGCGGGCGCGACAACGGGTTCTTCCGCCGGCCGCGTGGCAGCGAGCTTCACCACTTCAAAACGGTCGCGCGCCTTCACGCGCACCTGCTGCGACGGGTCCATGTGCTTGCTGTCCTTGCGTTCGCGCAGGGTCAGCGCAATGGCGGCGATCATGGCCACCAGCAGGATCACGGCCGCGATTTCCAGCGGGTACAGGTACTGCGAATACAGCAGCTTGCCCAGCTCCTTGGTGTTGGAGTACTGCTCAACCGCCTGGCCTGCCACCTGCGCCACGGCAGCAGGCGCCTTGGGTTCGTCGGTCACACGAAAGCCGCCCATCAGTACGGCAGCCATTTCAAGGGCGATGAGGGCACCCACCGACGCAGCCAACGGAAAGTGCTTCCAGAAGTTCTGGCGGATGCTGTCCATGTTGATGTCCAGCATCATCACGACGAACAGGAACAGCACCATCACCGCGCCTACGTACACCAGCACGAGCGAAATGGCCAGGAATTCGGCGCGCAGCAGGATCCACACGGCGGCGGCCTGGAAGAACGCGAGCACCAGGTACAGCGCGGCATACACCGGGTTGCGCGCGGTGATCACGCGAAAGGCGGCAAACAGCAGCACTGCCGCGAAGAGGTAGAAGAGGCCTGTCTTGACGTCCATGGGGCTATTTCTTTTCTGGGGGTCCGGGGTCGTCTGCGCTCAACGGTATTTGGCGTCGGCCGCCTTGGCTGCCGCGATTTCGCCTTCGTAGCGGTCGCCCACAGCCAGCAGCATGTCCTTGGTGAAGTACAGGTCGCCACGCTTTTCGCCGTGGTATTCAAGGATGTGCGTCTCGACGATGGAGTCCACCGGGCAGCTTTCCTCGCAGAAGCCGCAGAAGATGCATTTGGTCAGGTCGATGTCGTAGCGCGTCGTGCGTCGTGAGCCGTCGTCACGCACGTCTGACTCGATGGTGATCGCCATGGCCGGACACACGGCCTCGCACAGCTTGCAGGCGATGCAACGCTCTTCGCCGTTTTCATAACGGCGCAGCGCATGCAGACCGCGAAAGCGCGGGGACAGTGGGGTTTTTTCTTCCGGGAACTGGACGGTGATCTTGCGCGCGAACGCGTACTTGCCAGTGATGGCCAGGCCCTTGAACAGCTCTATCAGCATGAAGCTGGACAGGAAGTCCTTGAGCGAAAACGGGGCGGAAACGGCGGTGGTCATTGGCTTATTTCCAGATATTGAATGGGGTCTGCATCCACAGGCCGACCACGACCAGCCACACCAGCGTGACCGGGATGAAAATCTTCCAGCCCAGACGCATGATCTGGTCGTAGCGGTAGCGCGGGAATGTAGAGCGAACCCACAGGAACATGGTCACGACACAGAAGGTCTTGATGCCAAGCCAGATCCAGCCGGGGATGAAGTCAAGGAATGCCACCGGTGACAGCCAGCCGCCCAGGAACATGATGACGGTCAGGATGGAGACCAGCCACATGTTGGCGTATTCGGCCAGGAAGAACATGGCAAAGCTCATGCCCGAGTATTCGATCATGTGGCCCGCGACGATTTCGGATTCGCCCTCGACCACGTCAAACGGGTGACGGTTGGTTTCGGCCAGGCCCGACACAAAGTACACCACGAAGATCGGCAGCAGCGGCAGCCAGTTCCAGGACAGGAAGCTCAGGCCCATGTCAGCAAACATGCCCTTGCCCTGCCCCATGACGATGTCGGTCATGTTCAGGCTGGCCGACACCATGAGCACCACCACGAACGAAAAGCCCATGGCGATTTCGTAGCTCACCATCTGCGCCGATGCACGCAGAGCGCCCAGGAAGGCGTATTTGGAATTGGATGCCCAGCCAGCAATGATCACGCCATACACCTCCAGCGAGGTAATGGCCATCAGGAACAACAGGCCGGCGTTGATGTTGGCCAGCGCCACATCAGGACCAAACGGGATCACGACCCACGCAGCCAGCGCCGGCATGATGGTCATGACCGGGCCCAGCAGGAAGAGGCCCTTGTTGGCCACCGTGGGCAGGATGATTTCCTTGGTCAGCAGCTTCAGTGCATCGGCAATCGGCTGCAGCAGGCCCAGCGGGCCGATGCGGTTGGGGCCCACGCGGATCTGCGTGAAGCCAATGGCCTTGCGCTCCCACAGCGTGAGGTAAGCCACGGCGCCCATCAGCGGCGCGACCACGACCACGATCTTGATCAGGTTCCAGATGACGGGCCAGGCAATGCTGGTCCACCAGCCGGCGGCGAACAGACCCAGTCCCGTGTTGTAGATCATGTCGATCATGCGGCCACCTCTTCGCGGGCTGCGGGGTTGCGTGCGTCTGCCGTCATCTGCAACGACACCGCGCGGCGCACGATGCCATCCAGCTGATAGATGGACGCCACCACAGGCGCTGCGCCCGCAGCAACCAGGTTGATCGCAGCGCTGGTCGTGTTGTCCAGCTTGCCGGCGGCCACCTGCGATTGACCTGCATCCTGCGTACCACGAGCCTGGTTGAGCACGTCCTGCGACGACTCGAATTCAAAGCCCGGCACACCCATCAGGTTGGCCAGCACGCGCAGCACCTTCCAGGCCGGGCGCGTTTCGCCCAGCGGCTTGACGACAGCGTGGAAGCCTTGCACACGGCCCTCGGCATTGACGAAAGTGCCCGACGTTTCAGTGAACGGGGCAATGGGCAGCAGCACGTCGCTGATGTCCATGTTGGCCTTGAAGGGGCTGAGTGTCACAACCATCTGGGCCTTGCCCAGGGCTGCGGCGCCTTGCGCGCCGGCGGCACTGTCAAAGCGCGGCTCGGTGTTGAGCAAGAGCACGGCCTTCAACGCGCCACCCAACATCTGACCGGCATTCAGCCCGCCGTTGCCGGGCTGCGCGCCTGCGAGCTGTGCACCCACGGTGTTGGCGGCTTCCGTCAGGTAACCCACGGTTGCGCCGGTTTGCTGGCCGATCCAGTTGGCAAGCGCCAGCAGGCTGGATGCCGCAGCGTGGTGTGCAGCGGCGTTACCCAACAGCACGGCCTTGCGCTCGCCGCCCAGCAGCGACTGCGCGATGGCTTTGGCCGCGTCGGTGGCGTTGCCAGCGGCTGGCGCATCCACACCCTTGTCAGCGGCAATGGCGGCTGCAATGTCAGCCAGCGCCTGCGCCCAGCCTGCAGCGGGAACGACGGCACTGTGGGCCAGTGGCATGGCCCATTCAGGCGCCGTGTCGGTGATGGCGCAGACTTTGCCGCCCTTCTTGATGGCCTGGCGGATGCGCTGCGCGAACAGCGGATGGTCCTTGCGCAGGTTGGAGCCCACGACCAGCACGCGTTGCAGTGAGGACAGCGATACGATGGAGGTGCCCAGCCACCGCGCCGCAGGCGCGCTCACGTTCTCGCCTTCGGCTTGCAGGAATTCGGCGTTACGCAGGCGGTAGTCGATGTTTTCGCTGCCCAGGCCGCGCATCAGCGCGCCGGCCAGGTACAGCTCTTCCACCGTGCTGTGCGGGCTGGCCAGGGTGCCGATGCTTTGCGCGCCGTGATCGGTCTTGATCTGGCGCAGGCCATTGGCCACGTATTCAAGTGCTGTTTGCCAGTCGACTGTTTTCCATTCGCCACCCTGCTTGAGCATGGGGGCGGTCAGGCGGTCGTCGCCGTTGAGCGCCTCGTACGAGAAGCGGTCGCGGTCAGCGATCCAGCATTCGTTGACGTCTTCGTTTTCCAGCGGAACCACGCGCATGACCTTGTTGTTCTTGACCTGGATGATCAGGTTGGAACCTGTGGAGTCGTGCGGGCTGACCGACTTGCGCCGGCTCAGCTCCCAGGTGCGGGCGCTGTAACGGAACGGCTTGCTCGTGAGCGCACCCACCGGGCAGATGTCGATCATGTTGCCCGACAGCTCGGAGTCGATCGTGTCGCTGACGATGGTCGTGATCTCGGAATGCTCGCCGCGATGGATCATGCCCAGCTCCATCACGCCGGCCACCTCCTGGCCGAAGCGCACGCAGCGGGTGCAATGGATGCAGCGGCTCATTTCCTGCATGGAAATCAGCGGACCCACGTCCTTGACTGGCACCACGCGCTTTTCTTCGTCGTAGCGCGAAGAAGAAGCGCCGTAGCCCACGGCCAGGTCCTGCAGCTGGCATTCGCCGCCCTGGTCGCAAATGGGGCAGTCCAGCGGGTGGTTGATCAGCAAAAACTCCATGACCGACTGCTGGGCCTTGATGGCCTTGTCGCTCTTGGTGCGAACGATCATGCCCTGCGTGACGGGCGTGGCGCAGGCCGGCATGGGCTTGGGCGCCTTTTCCACATCAACCAGGCACATGCGGCAGTTGGCCGCAATGGACAGCTTCTTGTGATAGCAGAAGTGCGGAATGTACGTGCCCGCCTTGTCGGCCGCATGCATGATCATGCTGCCTTCGGTGATCTCCACCTTCTTGCCGTCGAGTTCTATTTCAACCATGAGGGTGCTTTCCGGGTCAGGCCTGCGCGGCTTCTGGCTTCTTGTTCTGGATCATTGCCTCGAACTCGGGGCGGAAGTGCTTGATCATGGCGCGCACCGGCATGGCCGCTGCGTCGCCCAGTGCGCAAATCGTGCGGCCCTGGATGTTGTCGGCAATGGAGTTCAGCAGGTCCATGTCGCCCGGCTTGCCGTGGCCCGTGTGGATGCGGTCCACCAGGCGCCAGAGCCAGCCCGTGCCTTCGCGGCACGGCGTGCACTGGCCGCATGATTCATGCATGTAGAAGTACGACAGGCGCTTGAGCGATTCGACCATGCAGCGGGTGTCGTCCATCACGATGACCGCGCCCGAGCCCAGCATGGAGCCGGCCTTGGCGATGGAGTCGTAGTCCATCGTGCACTCCATCATGATGTGCGCCGGCAGCACCGGGGCGGACGAACCGCCAGGGATCACGGCCTTGAGCGTGCGGCCCTTGCGCACACCACCGGCCAACTCCAGCAGCTTGCTGAAGGGGGTGCCCAACGGCACTTCGTAGTTGCCGGGCAATTCCACGTCACCCGAGACCGAATAGATCTTGGTGCCACCGTTGTTGGGCTTGCCCACTTCCAGGAAGGCCTGGCCGCCGTTGCGGATGATCCAGGGCACCGCTGCAAAGGTCTCGGTGTTGTTGATGGTGGTGGGCTTGCCGTACAGGCCAAAGCTGGCGGGGAAAGGCGGCTTGAAGCGAGGCTGGCCCTTCTTGCCTTCCAGCGATTCGAGCAGAGCGGTTTCTTCGCCGCAGATGTAGGCACCAAAGCCATGGCTTGCATGCAGCTGGAAGCTGAAGTTGCTGCCCATGATCTTGTCACCCAGGTAGCCGGCCGCCCGGGCCTCTTCCAGCGCTTCCTCGAAGCGGTCGTAGGTGTCGAAGATCTCGCCGTGGATGTAGTTGTAGCCAACCGTGATACCCATCGCATAGGCGGCGATGGCCATGCCTTCAATGACCTGGTGCGGGTTGTACTGCAGGATGTCGCGGTCCTTGCAGGTGCCCGGCTCGCCTTCGTCGGAGTTGCACACCAGGTATTTTTGCCCCGGGAACTGGCGGGGCATGAAGCTCCACTTCAGGCCCGTGGGAAAGCCCGCACCGCCGCGGCCACGCAGCGCCGATTCCTTGACGGTGGCAATGACCTGGTCTTGCGTCAGGCCTTCGGACAAAATTTTCTTCAGCGCCTTGTAGCCGTCGCGCGCTTCGTAATCCTTCAGGCGCCAGTTGCTGCCGTCCAGATCCTTGTAGATCTGCGGGCTGATGTGGCGACCGTGAAAGCAGGTCTGAACACCTGTGGCCTTGAACTGGGAGAGGATTTGATCAGCGTTCATGCGGATGCACCTTTCAGGCCATCAATCAGCTGGTCGAGCTTGTCATTGCTCATGAAGCTGCACATGGTGCGGTCGTTGACCAGCATCACCGGCGAATCGGCGCAGGCGCCCAGGCATTCGCTTTGCTGCAAGGTGAACAGGCCGTCGGCCGTGGTGCCGCCCATTTCAACACCGAGCTTTTCGCACAAATGGTTCAGGGCCTTTTGCCCATCGCGCAGCTGACACGGCAGGTTGGTGCAGACGTTGAGCTTGAACTTGCCCACCGGCTGCTGGTTGTACATGTTGTAAAAGGTCGTGACCTCGTGCACGGCGATCGGCGCCATGCCCAGGTAGTCGGCCACAAGGCGCTCGCTCGCTATGCTGACGTGGCCCTCTTCCTGCTGCACGATGGCCAAGCAGGCCATGACGGCGGACTGCTTCTGGTCAACGGGGTATTTGGCGACTTCGCGGTCGAAGCGCGCGCGGGTAGCTTCTGAAATCATCGGTCGATTTCCCCAAACACAATGTCCATGGTGCCAATGATGGCCACGGCGTCGGCAATCATGTGGCCACGCCCCATCTCGTCCAGTGCCGCCAGATGCGGGAAGCCGGGGGCGCGAATCTTCAGGCGGTACGGCTTGTTGGCGCCGTCGCTCACCAGGTAAATGCCGAACTCACCCTTGGGGTGCTCGACAGCGGCGTAGGCCTCGCCTTCGGGCACGTGAAAGCCTTCGGTGAAAAGCTTGAAGTGATGGATCAGCTCTTCCATGTTGGACTTCATGGATTCGCGTGACGGCGCGGCGACCTTGTGGTTGTCAGTGATGACGGGGCCAGGGTTGGCGCGCAGCCAGTCCACGCACTGCTTGATGATGCGGTTGGACTGGCGCATCTCGGCCACGCGAACCAGGTAGCGGTCGTAGCAGTCGCCGGTCTTGCCGATCGGGATGTCGAAGTCCATGCGGTCGTACACGTCGTACGGCTGCTGCTTGCGCAAGTCCCATGCAATGCCGGAGCCGCGCAGCATGGCGCCGGTGAAGCCCAGGTTCAGCGCGCGCTCGGGCGTCACCACGCCAATACCGACCGTGCGCTGCTTCCAGATGCGGTTGTCGGTCAGCAGGGTTTCGTATTCGTCCACGTAGGTCGGGAAACGCTTGGTGAAGTCTTCAATGAAGTCCAGCAGCGATCCCTGGCGGTTGTCGTTCAGGCGGTCGATGGCGCGCTGGTTTTTGACCTTGCTGACCTTGTACTGCGGCATGCTGTCGGGCAGGTCACGGTACACCCCGCCAGGGCGGAAGTACGCCGCGTGCATGCGCGCACCGGATACCGCCTCGTACATGTCGAACAGGTCTTCACGCTCGCGGAAGCAGTAGATCAGCATGTTCATTGCGCCGCAGTCCAGCCCGTGCGCGCCCAGCCACAGCAGGTGGTTCAGCAGCCGGGTGATCTCGGAGAACATCACGCGGATGTACTGCGCACGCTCAGGCACTTCAATGCCCATGAGCTTTTCAATGGCCAGGCAGTACGCATGCTCGTTGGCCATCATCGACACGTAATCGAGCCGGTCCATGTAGGGCAGCGACTGGATGTAGGTCTTGCTTTCGGCCAGCTTCTCGGTGGCGCGGTGCAGCAGGCCGATATGCGGGTCGGCGCGCTGGATGACCTCGCCGTCCAGCTCCAGTACCAGGCGCAGCACGCCGTGGGCCGCCGGGTGCTGGGGGCCGAAGTTAAGGGTGTAGTTCTTGATCTCAGCCATTACTGGATGCCGCCGTAGTTGTCTTCGCGGATGATGCGCGGCGTAATTTCACGCGGCTCGATCGTTACGGGCTGGTAGATCACGCGCTTGCTTTCGGGGTCGTAGCGCATCTCAACGTGGCCCGAGGTCGGGAAGTCCTTGCGGAAAGGGTGACCAATGAAGCCGTAGTCTGTCAGGATGCGGCGCAGGTCGGCGTGGCCTTCAAAGACGATGCCGAACAGGTCAAACGCCTCGCGCTCGAACCAGTTGGCCGCGCCCCAGACCTCGTTGACAGACGCCACCACGGGCAGGTCGTCATCCGGCAAAAACACCTTGAGCCGCACCCGCTGGTTCAGGCTGACCGACAGCAGGTGCACCGCCACGCAGTAGCGCGCGCCGTCCCAGCGGCCCTGGCCGTATTCGGAATAGTCCAGGCCACACAAGTCGATCATTTGCTCGAACTTGCAGCCATCAGCGTCGCGCAACAGCGTTGCAGCTTCCAGGTAATCGGCCGCAGACACCACCACGGTGACCTCGCCCAGCCGGACGGAAATGTTCTTGGCCCTTGCACCCAGCGCAGCAGCGACTGCTTCCTGGGTAGTTTCGGGGCGAACGGCAAATACGGTCATCTGTTCCCCTCAGGCGCGCGCAATGGTCTGCGTGCGGCGGATCTTCTGCTGCAGCTGGATGATCCCGTACAGCAGGGCCTCAGCCGTGGGCGGGCAGCCCGGCACGTACACGTCCACCGGCACGATGCGGTCACAGCCGCGCACAACCGAGTAGCTGTAGTGGTAGTAGCCGCCGCCGTTGGCGCAGGAGCCCATGGACAGGACCCAGCGCGGCTCGGGCATCTGGTCGTAGACCTTGCGCAGAGCTGGCGCCATCTTGTTGCACAGCGTGCCAGCCACGATCATCAGGTCCGACTGTCGCGGGCTGGGGCGAAACAGCATGCCGAAGCGGTCGATGTCGTAGCGCGCGGCGCCCGCGTGCATCATTTCAACAGCGCAGCAGGCCAGACCAAACGTCATGGGCCACAGCGAGCCGGTCTTGGCCCAGTTGATGACGGAGTCCACCGTGGTGGTGACTACGCCTTCTTTGAGGATGCCTTCGATTGCCATGTTTTATTCCCAGTCCAGGGCGCCTTTTTTCCACTCGTAGATGAAGCCCACGACGAGGATGCCCAGAAAAACCATCATGGCCCAGAAGCCGGTCGGACCAATTTCCTTGAGCGCCACAGCCCAGGGGAAAAGGAACGCGATTTCCAGGTCGAACAGGATGAACAGGATGGCCACGAGGTAGTAGCGCACGTCAAACTTCATGCGCGCGTCTTCAAAGGCCTCGAAGCCGCATTCGTAAGGGGAGTTTTTGGCGGTGTCGGGGCGGTTGGGGCCCAGCAGCCAGCCCAACGCCTGGGGCAGCACGCCCACCGCCACACCGACCAGGATGAACAAGAGGACAGGGAGGTACTGATCGAGGTTCATCTTGAGGTTCAGGTCACCGCTTTGAACCTGCCGGGTCAGCCCGGCAGGCTATCTTGTTGGTGCCGTCGGCGAGACTCGAACTCGCACAGCTTTCGCCACTACCCCCTCAAGATAGCGTGTCTACCAATTTCACCACGACGGCGGTTTTTGTTGCCCGGATGGCATGAGGAATCTTTCGACTTTTGGCTTTCCGGACAGCATAGGAGTTTACCCTGAAATCCCCTCTGTTCCCGCTGGGAACAGGCGAATTCAGACGTGCCTTACTTGGTCGGAATCTGCACTGCGCCGGATGCACCGACGGCAGGTGCCGGGGCGGCAACCGGTGCCGGCGTGGCCGGTGCGGTGGTGCCCGGAATCTGCGCCGCGCCCGAGGCCGCAGGTGCAGGCACGGGTGCGGTCACGGACGTGCGCTCCAGCACGCTGCCCGAATCCGCAGGGCGCAGGTTGCCAAAGTACGCCAGCAACAGCGTGCAGGCAAAGAAGACCGTCGCCAGCACCCCGGTGGCACGTGACATGAAGTTGGCACTGCCGCTGGCGCCAAACAGGCTGCCGGAGCCGCCGCTGCCGAATGCGGCGCCCATGTCGGCGCCTTTGCCATGCTGGATCAGGATCAGGCCGATCATGACCAGTGCGGCAATCATCTGCACAGCCAGAAGGATGGTGAGGAACACGTTCATTCAATAACTCCTAAATTCAGGGCAACCGGCGCTCAGGCGCGGCCGGCTGCAGCAACAATCGTCAGGAAATCGGCAGCCTTCAGCGACGCACCGCCGATCAGGCCACCATCAATGTCGGGTTGACCCAGCAGCGCGGCCGCGTTGGCTGCATTCATGCTGCCTCCGTACAGGATCTGCACGCGGTCGGCCTGGGGGGTGGCAGCTTTGAGCTGTGCACGCAGCACGGCGTGTACGGCCTGCGCCATCTCGGGCGAGGCCGTCTTGCCGGTGCCGATGGCCCATACGGGTTCATAGGCCACGACCAGCTCGCTGATGCAGTGACCATTGGTGTGGATCACGGCGGCCAGCTGGCGCTTGACGACCTCCTCGGTGCGGCCTGCCTCGCGCTCGGCAAGGGTTTCACCCACACAGACGATGGGCGTGATGCCCTGCGCCAGCGCGGCCTTGGCCTTGTCGGCCACCAGCGTGTCGGTTTCCCCGTGGTACTGGCGACGCTCCGAATGGCCCACGATGGCGTAACGCACGCCGAATTCGCGCAGCATGGCGGCCGACACCTCGCCGGTGTAGGCGCCCTTGTCATGCGCCGACACATCCTGCGCACCCAGCTCCAGCGCCGACGATGCGCGCAGCATCTGCAGCTGGGCCAGGTACGGCGCCGGCACACAGACGGCCACGGCGCAACCGGGCGTGCCCAGACCGGCCAGCACGCCGCGAACGAGGCTGTCATTGGCCTCAATGCTGCCGTTCATCTTCCAGTTGCCCGCGATCAGTTTTTTCTTCATGGATTCACCACGTCAGGACGATCTTGCCGATGTGCTGGTTGGATTCCATCAGCACATGGGCCTTCGCTGCATCAGCAGCGACAAACGTACTGTGGATCACGGGCTTGATGGCGCCGCTTTCCAGCAGGGGCCACACCTTCGATTGCAGCGACTTTGCAATCGCAGCCTTGAACGCCACAGGCCGGGGGCGCAGCGTGGATCCGGTAATGAGCAGCCGCTTGCGCAGCACCAACCCGGCGTTGAATTCGCTCTTGACGCCGCCCTGCACCGCAATGATGACCAGGCGGCCGTCTTCAGCCAGGCATTCGATCTCGCGGGCCACGTAGCTGCCGGCCACCATGTCCAGCACCACATTCACACCAACACCACCGGTCAGGCGTTTGGCCTCTTCAGCAAAGTCATGGGTCTTGTAGTTGATGGCATGGTCGGCGCCCAGCGCCACGCAGGCGGCGCACTTGTCGTCGCTGCCGGCCGTGACGATCACACGCGCGCCCAGTGCCTTGGCCATCTGGATGGCTGTAACGCCAATACCGCTGGAACCCCCCTGGATCAACAAGGTCTCGCCCACCTGCAGACGCGCGCGGTCAAACACATTGCTCCAGACAGTAAAGAATGTCTCGGGCAAGGACGCAGCCTCGATGTCGGTGAAGCCCTGGGGGACCGGCAGGCACTGGCCCACAGGCGCCACGCAAAGCTGCGCATAGCCGCCACCGGCCACCAGCGCGCAAACGCGGTCGCCCACCTTGAAGCCCGCAGCCGCCAGGGCCGCTGCATCGCCCGATTCAATGACGCCGGACACCTCCAGCCCCGGGATGTCCGAGGCGCCGGGCGGCACGGGGTAGTTGCCCGTGCGCTGCAACACATCAGGACGGTTCACGCCACTGGCCGCCACGCGGATCAACAACTCATCCGCGCCCGCAACAGGCACTGGCCGCTCGCCCAGACGCAGGACGTCTGGCGCACCAAAACTGCTGATTTCAATGGCTTTCATATGTTTTCAGGCCTCGGCTCCCACAAGGGGAGCCGAGGCGCTATCAAAACGATAGCGATTACTCCTGCGGCGCTGCCGGTGCCTGGGGCTGCGGCTCGCGCTGTTCACGCGGTGCGGGAGCCGGGCGGTCCAGCAGGGCCCGCATGGACAGCTTGACACGCCCCTTCTCGTCGGTCTCCAGCACCTTGACCTTGACGATCTGGCCTTCGGTCAGGTAGTCAGTCACCTTTTCAACACGCTCGTGGGCGATCTGGCTGATGTGCAGCAGGCCGTCCTTGCCCGGCAGCAGGTTGATCAGCGCGCCGAAGTCCAGGATCTTGGTGACCGGGCCTTCGTAGATCTTGCCGATTTCCACTTCCGCGGTGATCTGCTCGATGCGCTTCTTGGCAACGTCGGCCTTTTCGGCGTCGGTGGCCGCAATGGTGATGGTGCCGTCTTCCTCGATGTTGATCTGGCAGCCGGTCTCTTCGGTCAGCGCGCGAATGACGGCGCCGCCCTTGCCGATCACGTCACGGATCTTCTCGGGGTTGATCTTCATGGTGTACAGCTTGGGCGCGAAGCTGGAGACTTCGGCCTTGGCTTCGCCCATGGCAGCCTGCATCGTGCCCAGGATATGCACGCGTGCTTCCTTGGCCTGGGCCAGCGCGACCTGCATGATTTCGCGGGTGATGCCCTGGATCTTGATGTCCATCTGCAGCGCGGTGATGCCGGCAGTCGTGCCTGCCACCTTGAAGTCCATGTCACCCAGGTGATCTTCGTCGCCCAGGATGTCGGTCAGCACAGCAAAACGGTTGCCGTCCTTGATCAGGCCCATGGCGATACCGGCCACGTGGGCCTTCATGGGCACGCCAGCGTCCATCAGAGCCAGGCAGCCGCCGCACACGGAGGCCATGGACGACGAACCGTTGGATTCGGTGATCTCGGACACTACACGCATCGTGTAGGGGAATTCTTCCTTGGTCGGCAGCACGGCAACCAGTGCGCGCTTGGCCAGGCGGCCGTGGCCGATTTCGCGGCGCTTGGTGCTGCCCATGCGGCCAACTTCGCCAGTGGCGAAGGGAGGCATGTTGTAGTGCAGCATGAAGCGGTCTTCGTATTCGCCCATCAGCGCGTCGATGCGCTGCGCGTCGCGCTCGGTGCCCAGCGTGGCCACCACCAGCGCCTGCGTTTCGCCGCGCGTGAACAGGGCCGAGCCGTGTGTGCGGGGCAGCACGCTGTTGCGGATTTCAATGGCACGCACGGTGCGTGTGTCGCGCCCGTCAATGCGGGGCTCGCCAGCCAGGATCTGGCTGCGCACGATTTTGGCTTCGATGTCGAACAGCAGCGCGTCAACCTTGACGGCGTCAAATTCGACGCCCTCGGCCTTCAGCGCGGCCAGCGTGGAAGCGGTGGCTTCGCGCAGGGCTTGCGTGCGGGCCTGCTTGCTGCGGATCTGGTAAGCGGCGCGCAGCTTGTCTTCAGCCAGCGCGTTGATCTTGGCGATCAGCGGCTCATCCTTGGCCGGCGGCTGCCAGTCCCAGGCCGGCTTGCCGGCGTCGCGCACCAGTTCATGAATGGCGTTGATCGCGATCTTGCCCTGGTCGTGGCCGAACACCACGGCACCCAGCATGACTTCTTCAGACAGTTGCAGCGCTTCGGACTCGACCATCAGCACGGCGGCTTCGGTGCCGGCCACGATCAGGTCCATCTGGCTGTCCTTGCGCTGGGTCTGGCCCGGGTTCAGGACGTATTCGCCGTTGATGTAGCCAACGCGCGCGGCGCCGATGGGGCCGTTGAACGGCAGGCCGGAGACCGACAGCGCGGCGCTCACGCCGATCATGGCGGCGATGTCGGCGTCCACTTCGGGGTTCAGCGAAAGCGTGTGGATGACCACGTGCACTTCGTTGAAGAAGCCTTCAGGGAACAGCGGGCGGATCGGGCGGTCGATGAGGCGGCTGGTCAGGGTTTCGTGTTCGCTGGGCTTGGCTTCACGCTTGAAGAAACTGCCGGGGATCTTGCCTGCGGCGTACGTCTTCTCGATGTAGTCCACGGTCAGGGGGAAGAAATCCTGGCCAGGCTTGGACGACTTGGATCCGACCACGGTGGCCAGCACGACGGTGCCTTCGATGTCCACCACCACGGCGCCGGAGGCCTGGCGGGCGATTTCGCCGGTTTCCAGGACCACTTTGTGCTGGCCCCACTGGAAGGTCTTGGTGACTTTGTTGAAAATGCTCATGTTCGTATCTCCTTGGATGTGGGGTGCATGAGGCTGCACCCGGGGCCCGGAGGCTGGCGGTCTGAACACGATGCCATTCCATCAAGAATCAGGCGATCCCTGATGGAATGACACAGCGCGTATCCGTCTTTGCCTGTCTCCGAAGTAAAAAAAGCCTGAGCTAGCGGGCTAACTCAGGCGTTTTCTTGTTCTGTCGTGGCTTACTTGCGCAGGCCCAGCTTGGCGATCAGCGCGGTGTAACGGTCAGCGTCCTTGGTCTTCAGGTAGGACAGCAGGCTCTTGCGGCGGTTCACCATGCGCAGCAGGCCGCGGCGGCCGTGGTGGTCCTTGGCGTGCGTCTTGAAGTGGGGGGTGAGTTCGTTGATGCGGGCGGTCAGCAGTGCAACTTGCACTTCGGGGCTGCCGGTGTCGTTGGCGCTGCGCGCGTTGTCTTTGACGACTTCGGCCTTGCTCATGGTGGTCATTTCTATTCCTTAATGTGTTTTAACTTGCGTTGGGGGCGGGAACTGCGCCCCAACGTGCGCTCTGCGAACTGCAAAACCCAAGGATTATACAACGCCCCCCGAAATCGGCCCCTGGCCGATCTCCCCCCACTGGGGGGCGGCGCCAGTGGACCGGCGGAGCCGGTTCCACAGCGCCCTGAAACTGCTACTTCTGACTTAGCCAGTTCTTCAGGCGTTCAACGCCCTGCCCCAGCCTAGCCAGATCTTTGGAGGCGAAGCACCAGCGCAGCCAGCCCTGGGCTTCGGGAGCGAAGGCGTTGCCCGGGGCCAGGCCCAGGCCGGCTTCGGCCACCAGCCGTTTTGCAGTTTCCAGCGAATCCGGGTGGCCGTCCAGCTGGAAGAAGGCGTACATCCCGCCCCTGGCCGGGGCCACACGCACGCCGGGCACGGCCTGCAACAGCGGCACCAGGGTGTCGCGGCAGGCTTTCAGGTGCGCCACGACGCGCGGCGTCACATCCGCCGTGCGCTGCAGCGCCACAATGCCAGCCCGTTGCGTGAACACGCTGGCGCAAGACGTATTGAATTCCAGCAACTTGCCCATGTGCGTCACCAGCGAAGGCGGCATCACCAGCCAGCCCAGGCGCCAGCCGGTCATGAGGAAGCTCTTGGAGAAGCTGTGCACCACGACCAGCCGGTCGTCAGGTTGGGTCGCGTCCAGAAAGCTCGGCGCGCAACCGTTGGGCGTGTCCTCGTAATACAGACGTTCATACACCTCGTCCGCCAGGATCCAGGTGCCGGTCTTGCGGCAATGGTCCACGATGGCCTGCTGCTCGGCCCGTGTCAGCGTCCAGCCGGTGGGGTTGTTGGGCGCGTTGATGACCAGCAACTTCGTGGCGGGCGTCACCGCCGCCAGCAGCGCCGCCATGTCCAGCGTCCAGGCGCCGTCCTTGGGCTTGAGCGCCACGCAGGTGAGTTTGGCGCCCAGGATCACCGGCTGCGCCGTGAGGTTGGGCCACACCGGCGTGACGGCCACCACCTCGTCGCCCGCATCCACCAGCGCCTGCACCGCCAGCATCAGCGCATTCACGCCGCCGGACGTGACGGCAATGCGCCCGGCGTCCACAGGCCCATGCAGCGCGCTGGTGTAGTCGGCAATGGCCTGGCGCAGCTCGGGCAGCCCCAGGTTGTGGGAATAAAAGGTTTCGCCCTGTTGCAGGGATTCAATGGCGGCCTGGCGGATGAATTCGGGTGTGACTTCATCGCTTTCACCAAACCAGAAGGCCAACACATCGGCCCGCCCCATGCCGGCGTTGGCAACTTCACGGATTTTGGATTCTTCAAGGTTCTGGATCGTCTGACGCATGCCCTGAAGTATCACTGAGGCCGCGCCATGGTGCAGCTGTGGGGCTGCTGCGCCTGCACCGCCGCGATGGCGCGGATCACGCGAAAGCCGTAGCCCGAGCCTTCCACATCAAATTTCACGCCGGGCGTGCCCTGGCGGTCCATCACACCCACGGCCAGGGGCTGCTGGAACTGGTGGTCCCCTGCCCGCATGCTGCCGCCCTGACCGCCCAATGACACGCTCACGCGCGACAGCTGCGCGGCCACCGGCGCAGCCTCGGTCGTGCCCGCCTGGGTGATCGCCTTGCTCAGCGCCTCCACCATCAGGTGCAGGCGCATGTGCACGTAGTCGTCAGACGGCTTGGGGTAGCGGGCCCTGAACGATTGATAGAAGGCTTCGCTTTCGCGCGTGGGCACGTTGGGCAGCCAGTCAGCCACGGCGATCACCTTGCCAATGCCGGCTTCACCGATGGCAGCCGGTGCGCCCAGCGCGTTGCCGTAGAAGGTGTAGAACTTGCCTTCAAACCCGATCTCGCGCGCGGCTTTCACCAGCAGCGTCAGGTCGTTGCTGAAGTTGCCAGTGACCACAGCGTCGGCGCCGCTGGCCTTGATCTTGGTGGCATAAGGCGCAAAGTCCTTGATGCGCAGCAAAGGGTGCAGCTCGTCCCCCACCACCTGCACGTCGGGGCGCTGCAGCGGCAGCTGGCGGCGGGCCTCGCGCAGCACGGCCTGGCCAAAGCTGTAATCCTGGCCCAGCAGGTACACCGACTTCACCGCCTTGTCGTCTTTCAGCACGGCCATCAGCGCGGCCATGCGCATGTCAGCATGCGCATCAAAGCGGAAGTGCCAGAAGCTGCATTTCTCGTTGGTCAGCACCGGATCCACGGCCGAGTAGTTCAGGAACACCACGCGGCGCTGCGGCTCGCGCTCGTTGTGCTTGTTCACTGCGTCGATCAGTGCCGCGGCCACCGCAGACGAATTGCCCTGCACGATGAACTGCGCGCCGTCGTCAATGGCCGCGCGCAAGAGCGACAGTGCCTCTTCAATCTGGCCCTTGCTGTCGTAGCGCTCCAGCACCATGCGCCGGGCGCCGCCCGGCAGCTTCACGCCACCGCGTTCGTTGACCCGCTCCACCGCCCAGATCAGGTTGCGAAACACCGCTTCGCCGCCGTTGGCGTTACCGCCACTCAGGCCTTCGATCATGGCCAGCTTGATCGGCGGCGGGACCGTCTGGGCCCACGCTGCGGCGCATAGACATAGCGATGCCGCAACGCATTTCAAGCCCTGCAAAAACAGATTTTTCATTGTGCATTTCCCTTGAAAAAGACCGCGCTGCGTGCAGATAGGTTGCATGCGGCGATCACGGTGAGAGCCGCGCAGTGTAGGAGGCTGAAATGGGTCAAAACCCGCCTCTTGCTTCTCATTTACTGACAGGAGCCACCATGTTTCTCGCTACCGTTCCCCGCACCCGCGCTGTTTCCCCTGCTTTCCGTTCTTTTGACGGCAATTTCGAGCGTTTCATCAACGAAGCCTTCTCAGCCGGCACCCGCACGGGCACCCGCGTTGAGCAGGACGACAAGCAATGGACGCTGTCGCTGGACGTCCCCGGCGTGACCCGCGAAGAACTGAACATCGGCATCGAAGGTGGTGTTGTGCGCATTGAAACCAAGGCCGAAGCCAAGCGCCAGTACAAGGCCGCCTACGAGCTGCCACAAGAAATCGACGTGACGGCCAGCACCGCCAAGCTGGAAAACGGCGTGCTGACGCTGACGCTGGCCAAGCAGGTGCCGGTCAGCAAAGTGACACACTTGAGTATTCAGTAACCCCCCGAAGCGGCCTTCGGCCGCCTCCCCCCAGGGGGCGATGCCAGCGGCCCGGCAAAGCCGGTTCCGCGGCATCCCTGGAAAGGATCAAATCACCTCTGTCAGCGGCCAGCGAGGCTTCACGTCGAAAGCGTAGGCCCTGCTGGCCGTTTGCATTTGCGCCTGCAGGCGCATCGCGGCAGCCATGGCGATCATGGCGCCGTTGTCGGTGCACAGGTGCAGCTCGGGGTAGTGCACGCGCACGCCGGCTTTGGCGCACGCTTCGTTGAGCTGCGCCCGCAGCAGCCGGTTGGCGCCCACACCACCGGCCACCACCAGACGGTCCAGCGCGGTCTGGCGCAGGGCGGACAGCGACTTCTTCAGCAGCACTTCCACAATGGCAGCCTCGGTGGACGCAGCCAGGTCGGCCTTGCGCGCATCCAGCTCATCCCCCAGTTTTCTGGCCTGCGTCAGCACCGCTGTCTTCAGACCCGCAAAAGAAAAATCCAGATCCCCGCTGTGCAGCAGTGGTCGCGGCAGCTTGAAGGCTGCTGCATCGCCTTGCTGCGCCAGGCGCGACAGCGCCGGCCCGCCGGGGTAGCCCAGGCCCATGAGCTTGGCTGACTTGTCAAAGGCTTCGCCAGCGGCGTCATCAATGGTTTCGCCCAGCAGTTCGTAACGGCCCACACCGTCTACCCGCATCAGCTGCGTATGGCCACCAGACACCAGCAGCGCGACAAACGGAAACTGCGGCGGGTCCTCGCTCAAAAAGGGCGACAGCAAATGCCCCTCCAGGTGGTGGACCCCAATGACAGGCTTGTCCAGCGCCGCACCCAAAGCGCAGGCCACGCCCGCCCCCACCAGCAGCGCCCCGGCCAGGCCGGGGCCGCGTGTGTAGGCCACCACGTCCACCTGGGCCAGCGTGCGGCCCGCCTCATTCATGACCTGGGTGGCCAGCGGCAGCACGCGGCGGATGTGGTCGCGGCTGGCCAGCTCGGGCACTACGCCGCCATAGGCCTGGTGCATGTCGATCTGGCTGTGCAGCGCGTGCGACAGCAGCACGGGCACATCAGTATTCGCAGCCTCAACCAGGGCCACACCGGTTTCGTCGCACGACGATTCAATTCCAAGCACAAGCATCGGGCGAGTTTAGGGTGGTTTGCCCGGCGGCACGGTTGTTGCTCGGTTTAATGCACACAATGAAATCCGGACTCAATTTTCTTGTCGCCGCGCGCCAGTGCGAGATCGGCGAACTGGAGCAGCTTGCACTCACCAGCGAGCTGGTCAGTTTGATCGCACGCCTGATCCATGCGCTGCAAAAAGAGCGCGGTCTTTCCAACGTCTACCTGGCCTCGGGCGGCGCCCGCCTGGCCGACGCACGCCGCCAGCAACTGGCTGAATGCCTGCAGGTGGAACTGGAGGTGCGCCAGCGCTTTGACCAGCTGGATATTGCACCCCGCCAGGGCGGCCACGGCGCACGCCTGTTCAGCCGCATTGCCTGGGTGCTGCATGCGCTGGACGCCCTGCCTGGTGTCCGAGGCCAGGTAGACAATCTGAAACTCAGCCCGGCGGAGGCCACCACCTGGTTTGTACGCCTGATTGCCGGCCTGCTGGCCGTGGTGTTTGAAGCCGCCGACAGCGCTGGCGACCCCGAAATATCCCGCGCGCTGGTGGCGATGTTCAATTTCATGCAGGGCAAGGAATTTGCCGGTCAGGAGCGCGCCTTTGGCTCAGCCGCATTTGCCAGCGGTCGTACCGAGTCGTCCACGCGCCAGCAATGGCTTCACCTGGTGGAGTCGCAGGAACGCTGCCTGCAGGTATTTCGCGATTACTCCGAGCCCGCCATCGTGCAGGCCTGGCTGGCTGGCCAGTCGGGCGCTGCGTTGCTGGAAATCGAGCGCCTGCGCCGCATCGGCTGCGGCCCGGACGGCGGCGCGCTGGACCGCAACCTGAGCCACGACTGGTTTGACAACTGCACACGGCGTATGGACGCCATGCGGCTGGTTGAAGAACAGTTGGCCGCGGCGCTGCGTTCACTGTGCGAGCGCAAGATTGCCCAGGCCCGTGCCGAGCTACATGACCAGCAGGTGTTTCTGGACACCCTGTCGCGCGAAAGCGGCGCCGATGCGCCCGCGGGCTACGGCCCGCAGCTGGAGCGCTCCATCCTGGGCATGGTGCAGGACCAGGCCCAGCGTCTGCAGGCCATGAGCGACGAATTGCAGACCGTGCGTGCCGCCCTGAACGAACGCAAGCTGGTCGAGCGCGCCAAAGGCCTGCTCATGGCCACACGCAAGCTGAGCGAGGAAGACGCCCACAAGATGCTGCGCCAGACTGCCATGAGCCAGAACCGGCGGCTGGTCGATGTGGCGCAGACCGTGCTGTCGATGGCTGACTACCTGTAGGGCAGCGGGCCGCCGCACAGGTTGCTGCGCCGCACAAATTGCGTGCCCGCCCCAGCCTGATGCACCAGATTGGGCCTGTCGACGCCATCAAAACCATCCAAATAGCGATCCCAAGCGCCTGGAAGCCTGGCACGGTTGGTGCTTACCCTTACACCATAGCCGGGCCAATGGCGGCCCGACAACCAGGTTCCCAAAGAGCCTGCACAGGACAACGGCGTCCATTTTCCGTCTGCTGACTGCAGATGAAAGATGGGCGCCGTTTTGTTTTTCCCTTATCCAGATCAGGAGTTGAACATGACCCAGCAGACCCAAGGCACAGGCCCCGCCGCACCGGCACGGCGCGATTTCATCCAGAAGGCAGGCGCCACGGCCCTGTTCTCCACACTGGGCCACCACGGCGTGTGGGCTGCCGGCTCGGACGCCCCCGAGAAGAAGGAAGTCAAGATCGGCTTCATTCCGCTGACGGATTGCGCCAGCGTCGTCATGGCCTCGGTGCTGGGCATCGACCAGAAATACGGCGTCAAGATCATTCCATCCAAGGAAGCCAGCTGGGCCGGTGTGCGCGACAAGCTGGTCAATGGCGAGCTGGACATGGCCCACGTGCTGTGGGGCCTGATCTACGGCGTGCACATGGGCACCAGCGGCCCCAAAAAGGACATGGCCATCCTGATGAACCTGAACCACAACGGCCAGGCCATCACGCTGAGCAAGAAGCTGGCTGACAAGGGCGCAGTGGACGGCCCAAGCCTGGCCAAGCTCATGGCCAGCGAAAAACGTGAATACACCTTTGCCCAGACCTTCCCCACCGGCACGCATGCCATGTGGCTGTACTACTGGCTGGCTACCTATGGCATCAACCCCATGAAGGACGCCAAGGTCATCACCGTGCCACCGCCGCAGATGGTGGCCAACATGCGCGTGGGCAACATGGACGGCTACTGCGTGGGCGAGCCCTGGGGCCACCGCGCCATCATCGACGGCATCGGCGTGACCGGCGTCACCACCCAGGACATCTGGAAGGACCACCCGGAAAAGGCGCTGGGCACCACGGCTGAATTCGTCAAGAAATACCCCAACACCTCGCGCGCTGTCACGGCCGCCATCATTGAAGCAGGCAAGTGGATCGACGCCGGCCTGCAGAACAAGAACAAGATGGCCGAAACCGTGGCCGACAAGAGCTATGTGAACACCAGTGTGGACGCGATCAACCAGCGCATCCTGGGTCGCTACCAGAACGGCATGGGCAAGACCTGGGACGACCCCAACCACATGAAGTTCTACAACGAAGGCACGGTCAGCATGCCCTACCTGTCCGACGGCATGTGGTTCATCACCCAGCACAAGCGCTGGGGCCTGATCAAGGACCACCCCGATTACCTGGGCATTGCCAAGCAGATCAACCAGATCGACCTGTACAAGGAAGCCGCCGCTGCCGCCAAGGCACCGGTGCCCAAGGAGCTCATGCGCACCAGCAAGCTGATTGACGGCACGGTCTGGGACGGCAAGGACCCGAAGAAGTACGCGGATTCGTTCAAGGTCAAGGCCTGAGCGGCCACCCAAGGAGCCCACCATGGTCAGCGCCGTATTCCATTCACCGCTGGAGGCTGCTGTGTCCTCCGTCGCCCCTACCCGAGAGGCAACCCCCGCCATGAACGATCCCGTGATTGCCCCTGTGGCTGCCGTGGTGCCGCCGGTTGCAGCAGCCCCGCGCATGCCGTTTGATTGGCGCGGCCTGTGGCTCAAGGTGGTACCACCGATCATGGGCCTGGGCCTGCTCGTGCTGGTGTGGGAACTGGTGTCGGCCACCAGCACCACCAACTTCCCTTCCCCGATGGAGACCTTCAAGCAGGCCGTGGGCGTGTTCAGCGACCCGTTCTACAGCAAGGGCCCCAACGACCAGGGCATCGGCTGGAACATCTACAGCTCGCTCAAGCGCGTGGCCGTGGGCTTTGGCCTGGCGGCGCTGGTGGGCATACCGCTGGGTTTCATGATCGGGCGCTTCACCTTCCTCAGCCGCATGTTCAACCCGCTGATCAGCCTGCTGCGGCCGGTGTCACCGCTGGCCTGGCTGCCCATCGGCCTGCTGGTGTTCAAGGGCGCCAACCCGGCCGCCATCTGGACCATTTTCATCTGTTCGATCTGGCCCATGGTGATCAACACCGCCGTGGGCGTGCAGCGCGTGCCGCAGGACTACATGAACGTCGCGCGTGTGCTGAACCTGAGCGAATGGAAGATCGTCACCAAGATCCTGTTCCCTGCCGTGCTGCCCTACATGCTGACCGGTGTGCGTCTGGCCGTAGGTACCGCCTGGCTGGTGATCGTGGCCGCCGAGATGCTGACCGGTGGCGTGGGCATCGGCTTCTGGGTGTGGGACGAGTGGAACAACCTGAACGTCAAGAACATCATCATCGCCATCTTCGTCATCGGCATGGTCGGGCTCATCCTAGAGTTCGCGCTGATCAAGCTGGCGACCGCTTTCACATTTGAAGAGGTGAAGTCATGAGCGATTCCCTGACCAGCAAATACATCGAAGTCCAGGGCGTCGAGCAGACGTTCAAGACTGCCAAAGGGCCGTTCGTTGCGCTGCGCAACATCAACCTGACGGTGGCCAAGGGTGAGTTCGTGGCACTGATCGGCCACTCGGGCTGCGGCAAATCCACACTGCTGAACCTGATCGCCGGACTGACTGTGCCCACCAACGGCACACTGCTGTGCGCCAACCGCGAGATCGCAGGCCCCGGCCCCGAGCGCGCGGTGGTGTTCCAGAACCATTCGCTGCTGCCCTGGCTCACGTGCTTTGAAAACGTCTACCTCGCGGTAGAACGCGTGTTTGGCGCAACAGAAAAAAAGGCGCAGCTCAAGGCCCGCACCGACGCCGCGCTCGCGCTGGTCGGCCTGACACCCGCAGCGCAAAAGCGCCCCGGCGAAATCTCCGGCGGCATGAAGCAGCGCGTGGGTATTGCGCGCGCGCTGTCCATGGAGCCCAAGGTCCTGCTGATGGATGAGCCCTTTGGCGCGCTGGACGCGCTGACTCGCGCCAAGCTGCAGGACGAGCTGCTGGAAATCGTGGCCAAGACGCAGGCCACCGTGGTGATGGTCACGCACGACGTGGACGAGGCCGTGCTGCTGAGCGACCGCATCGTGATGATGACCAACGGCCCGGCCGCCACCATCGGCGAGATCCTGAGCGTGAACCTGCCTCGCCCACGCAGCCGCGTGGCCCTGGCTGAAGACCGGGGCTACCTGCAGTGCCGCAAGGCCGTGATCGACTTCCTCTATACACGCCAGGCCCATGTAGAAAAACTCGTGGCTTAAAAAAAAGCACGCCACAGCAGGGAGAAACCATGACCGCCGTAATGCCCGCCGCCGCTGCACCGATGCAGCCAGCGCAGCCTCCCACGCGCCGCACAACGGCCCAGCGCCAGCGCGGCTTCGCGTTCGGCAAATACCGCGAAATCATCATTGCGGTCGCGCTGTTCCTGTTGTTCGACCTGGGCGTTCTGGTTCTCAACTTCTACACCTCGTTCCAGATCGCACAGGACGCCGTGGGCATCAACCTGGCAGGACGCCAGCGCATGCTGTCCCAGCGCACGGCCAAGGCATTGCTGGGCGTGGAAACTGCACGCGCCAAGGGTGTTGCAGCCGGCACCGACCTGGACGAGCTGGCCGCTGCCGTGCGGCTGTTCGACACCTCGCTCAAGGGGTTCCAGAACGGCGCAACCGTGCCCGGCGGCGATGGCAAACCGGTGTACCTGCAAGCCGCTGAGGGTGAGCGCGCGGCAGACATTCTGGCCAAGGCGCAAGCGTTGTGGACGCCGTACCAGCAGCGCCTGGAACCCGTTCTGGCAGGCTCCGCCAGCGACGCTCAGTCGCTGGCCGCCGTGGACTACGCACGGTCCAACAACCTGCGCCTGCTGGGCCTGATGAACGAGTTGACGACCGCACTGGAGTCGGTGGCCTCGCAACGCGCCAACACACTGCGCATGGTCCAGACCGTGGGTATCGTGCTGGCACTGCTGAACTTCGCGTTCATCCTGTTCAAGTTCCTGCGCCGGCTGCGCACATCCGACGCCGAGATCGAGGCCGCCAACGAGGAAAACCGCGAAATCCTGACGAACGTGCGCGAGGGCCTGTTCCTGCTCACGCCCGATTCGCGCCTGGGCTCGCAGGTGTCCCGCTCGGCGCACAGCCTGTTCGGCACCACGCTGGCGCCGGGCGACGATTTCTTTGCGCTGCTGGCGCCGCTGGTGTCGGCCAAGTCGCTCACCGACGCCCGCGACTATGTCGAGCTGCTGTTTTCCCCCCACGTCAAGGAGGCGCTGGTGCAGGGCATCAACCCGCTGTCCAACGTGGAGGTTTCGGTCAAGAACCGGTTGGGCCAGGACCAGCGGCGCTACCTGTCGTTCCATTTCAACCGCGTGCAGGAAGGCAGCGCGGTGCGCCACCTGCTGGTGACGGTGCAGGACATCACCGCCCGCATGGAGCTGGAAACCAAGCTCATGGACGAGCGCCAGCGCTCGCAAAAAGAATTCTCGATGCTGCTGCGGGCCTTTGACGCCGACCCGGCCATGCTGCGCCAGTTTGTGGCGCGGGCGGAAAGCGGGCTGCTGGAAGTCAATGACCTGCTGCGCAGCACCTCATCGGCCCACAGTGAGGGTGCGATCCTGAAAGCCATCAACGAAGCCTGCCGCCGCGTGCACGCCATCAAGGGCGACGCCGGCACGCTGGGCCTGGACACGCTGGCCGCGCAGGCCCATGCATTTGAAACCGAGTTGCTGCGCATCCGTGAGCCGGGCACGGGAAACGTAGGCGACGCCCTGCTGTCGCTGCCGGTGCCGCTGGAGGACCTGCTGAACAAGGTGGCCGCGCTCAAGGGCCTCACCGGCATCCAGCGCGCGGGCGCGGCCGACACCGCCCCGGCGGGCGAACGCATCAACGAACACATTGCCCGACTGCTGCAAAGCGTGGCTGCCGACAGCGGCAAACAGGTGGAGCCCGTCGTGCGCATGGGCAGTCAGGACGACCTGGAGCCGCAGGTGCGCGACCTGGTGCGCGAGATCGCCGTGCAGCTGGCACGCAACGCCGTGGCCCACGGCATTGAATCGCCGGCCACGCGCGCGGCGTCTGCCAAGGAGGCCAAGGGCCGGGTGGATGTGCAACTGCTGCGCAACGAGACCGACTGGACGCTGTCGGTGCGCGACGATGGCCGGGGCCTGTCGGCGGCAGCGGTGCGCGCGCGCCTGATCGAGCTGGGCTGGTACACAGCCACACAGCTGGAAAGCTTTGACGACAAGCAGGTGATTGCCCACATCTTCAAGCCCGGCTTTTCCACCGCGCAATCGCTGAGCATGCATGCGGGCCGCGGCATTGGCCTGGACGTGGTGCAGGCCAACGTACAGCGCCTGGGCGCACGGATGATGCTGAGTTCCACCCCCGGTCAGTTCACAGAATTTCGCATCCGCTTTTCAGGCTGATCACCATGCGAATGCTCATCGTCGACGACTCCAACATGATCCGCACCCGGATCGCACGCGTGGTGCAGGGCGGCGCCTTGACGGGCATCTCCATCGTCGGCCTGGCCCACAACGGTGTGGAGGCGGTACGCATCGCCCAGGCCGCGCGGCCCGATGTAGTCACCATGGACCTGACCATGCCCGAGATGGACGGCATTGAATGCATCCGCAACCTGATGAAGTTGCTCCCCATGGTCAACATCCTGGTCGTCAGCGCCCTGTCCGACAAATCCACCGCCATAGCCGCGCTGCGCCATGGCGCCCGCGGCTTCGTGGCCAAGCCCTTCAGCGACGACGAACTGCGCCTGGCCCTGCTGGACGTGATGGATGCCAAGCCATGAACACCCTGAGCGAAGACGAGCTAAAGATGTTTGTGGACTCCGTGCGCCACTACTTCAAGACCACCACCGCGCAGGAGCCGCAGATCACATCGGCCTTTCTGGGCACGGGCGATGTGGCGGGCTATGAATTCAACGGCGTTGTGACGTTCTCGGGCAGCTACAACGGCCAGGTCATTGTGTCGATGCCGCCGCCGCTGTTGCGCGAGCTGCTGCTGCTGCAGCACGAGACCGACCTGTCCGACGGCAACCTGCTGGACGCGGTGGGCGAGATCGCCAACACGCTGGGCGGCAACGCCCGCCGCACCCTGGGGCCGGAGCTTGAAATATCGGTGCCGGTCAAGCTGCAGGGCAGCACCGGTACGCGGGCACGCGTGCGCCGCCACCCTTATGTCATCACCCTCCGATGGAACCGCCAGCCAGCTGTCGTTTGCATCGACATGGAAAAGAAATGACCCACCCCCGATGCGCCTTCGGCCGTGCCCCCTCGGGCGCTGCCCTCTCCCCCTCAAGGGGGCGCCCCAAGCGGCCCGGCAAAGCCGGTTCCGCGGCGGCACTTGCCAAGACATGGAGAACTCGATGAAGAAATTGAAACTCGTGATGGTGGGCAACGGCATGGCCGGGGTGCGCACCCTGGAAGAACTCATCAAGGTCGCGCCCGACCTGTACGACATCAGCGTCTTCGGCGCTGAGCCGCACCCCAACTACAACCGCATCCTGCTGTCGCCCGTGCTGGCGGGCGAGCAGACGCTGGACGAGATCGTGCTGAACTCGTGGGACTGGTACAAGGACAACCACATCACCCTGCATGCGGGCAAGAAGGTGGTGGAGGTGGATCGCATCCGGCGCGTCGTGCGCGCAGAAGATGGAACCGAGGAGACCTACGACCGCCTGCTGATGTGCACGGGCTCCAACCCGTTCATCCTGCCGGTGCCCGGCAAGGACCTGCAGGGCGTGATCGCCTACCGCGACATTGCCGACACCAACGCCATGATCGAGGCGTCGCAAAAGTACAAGAAAGCTGTCGTCATCGGTGGCGGCCTGCTGGGCCTGGAGGCTGCCAACGGCCTGATGCTGCGCGGGATGGAGGTCACCGTGGTGCATGTGATGCCCTGGCTGATGGAGCGCCAGCTGGACGACGTGGCGGGCAAGCTGCTGCAAAAGTCGCTGGAGGACCGCGGCCTCAAATTCCTGATCGGCGCGCAAACGCAAGAGCTGACGGGCAACGAAGCGGGCCGGGTCCAATCGATCAAGTTCAAGGACGGCACGGAAGTCGAAACCGATCTGGTGGTGATGGCCGTGGGTATCCGCCCCAACACCACGCTGGCCGAGAGCATGCGCCTGCATGTGAACCGCGGCATTGTGGTGAACGACACCATGCAGACCGTGACCGACGCGCGCATCTACAGCGTGGGCGAGTGCGCCGCGCACCGTGGCATTGCCTACGGCCTGGTCGCACCGCTGTTCGAGCAGGCCAAGGTCGCGGCCAACCACCTGGCGCAGTTCGGCATTGGCCGCTACACCGGCTCGCTGACCTCCACCAAGCTGAAGGTCACAGGCATTGATTTGTTCAGTGCCGGTGAATTCATGGGCGCCGAGGGCACCGAAGAAATCGTCATGAGCGACCCGGCCGGCGGCGTGTACAAAAAGCTGGTGATCAAGGACGACAAGCTGGTGGGCGCCTGCCTGTACGGCGACACGGTGGACGGCAGCTGGTACTTCAAACTGCTGCGCGACGGTCGCAGCGTGAGCGACATCCGCGACAAGCTGATGTTTGGTGAATCCAATATTGGCGACACCGGGCACGAAGGCCACAGCAAAGCCGCCACCATGCCTGACGAGGCCGAGGTCTGTGGCTGCAACGGCGTGAACAAAGGCACCATCTGCAAGGCCATCAAGGAAAAGGGCCTGTTCACGCTGGACGAGGTTCGCAAGCACACCAAGGCCAGCGCGTCGTGTGGCTCGTGCACCGGCCTGGTGGAACAGATTTTGATGTTCACCGCCGGTGGCGACTATTCGGCCACGCCCAAACTCAAGGCCATGTGCGGCTGCACCGACCACGGCCACCAGGCCGTGCGCGACGCCATCCGCGTAGACAAGCTGCTGACCATTGGCGGTGTGTTCCAGGCACTCGGCTGGAAAACGCCCAACGGCTGCGCCACCTGCCGACCGGCCGTCAACTACTACCTCATCAGCACCTGGCCCAAGGAGGCCAAGGACGACCCGCAAAGCCGTTTCATCAACGAGCGCAGCCACGCCAACATCCAGAAAGACGGCACCTACAGCGTGATTCCGCGCATGTGGGGCGGCGAGACCACTGCAGACGAGTTGCGCCGCATTGCCGACGCAGTGGACAAGTACAAAATCCCCACCGTCAAGGTCACGGGTGGCCAGCGCATTGACCTGCTGGGCGTGAAAAAGGAAGACCTGCAAAACGTCTGGAACGACATAGGCATGCCCAGCGGCCATGCCTATGCCAAGGCGTTGCGCACCGTGAAGACCTGCGTGGGCAGCGAATGGTGCCGTATGGGTACGCAAGACAGCACCCAGATGGGCAAGGACCTGGAGCGCGCCATGTGGCGCATGTATGCGCCGCACAAGGTGAAATTCGCCGTGTCGGGCTGCCCGCGCAACTGCGCGGAGTCGGGCATCAAGGACGTGGGCATCATCGGCGTGGACAGCGGCTGGGAGATGTACGTGGCCGGCAACGGCGGCATCAAGACCGAGGTGGCGCACTTCCTGGTCAAGCTCAAGACCCCCGCCGAAGTGCTGGAGTACACCGGCGCGTTCTGCGAGCTGTACCGCCAGGAAGGCTGGTACCTGGAGCGCACCGTGCACTACGTAAACCGCGTGGGCCTGGACTATGTGAAGAAGCGCATCCTGGAAGACCACGAAGGCCGCAAGGCGCTGTGGGAACAGCTGCAGTTTGCACTGGACGGCGAGCCCGACCCGTGGTTTGAAACCACCAAGGCCGCGGTGGACACGCGGCAATTCAACAAGCTTGAGGCGGCAAAGGTATGAACATGGCTGACTGGACCCTTGTCTGTAGCGTTGAAGACATCCCGGTACTGGGCTCGCGCCGCGTGGCGCGCCCCAACGGCATGGACGTGGCTGTGTTTCGAAACAGCGAAGACCAGGTCTTTGCGCTGCTGGACCGCTGCCCCCACAAGGGCGGCCCACTGTCGCAGGGCATTGTCTTTGGCACCAGTGTGGCCTGCCCCCTGCACAACTGGACCATTGGCCTGGACGACGGTTGCGCCAAAGCGCCCGATGAAGGCTGCACGCCGCGCTTCTCGGTCAAGGTCGAAGACGGCCGCGTCTACCTGAATGCCCTTGAGCTGACCAGCCTGGCGCTGGACGCGGTGCGTCCCATTGCCGGGCCGGTTCGGCGCACTGCCACCGCATGAAAGAAACACGCTCCACCTGCCCGTACTGTGGCGTAGGCTGCGGCGTGATCATCGAGTCGCAAGGCGAGCAGATCACCGGCGTGCGCGGCGACCCGGACCACCCGGCCAACTTCGGGCGGCTGTGCAGCAAGGGCAGCAGTCTGCACCTGACAGCCACCGCACCGGTCACCCGCCAGACACGGCTGCTGCACCCCCTGCGGCGCGAGAGCCGCGGCGCTGCGCCCCACCGCATCAGCTGGGACAGCGCACTGGACCTGGCCGCCAACGAATTCGGCCGCATCATCACCGCCTGCGGCCCCGACGCCGTGGGCTTCTACATCAGCGGCCAGCTGCTCACCGAGGACTACTACGTCTTCAACAAGCTGGCCAAGGGCCTGGTGGGCACCAACAACGTGGACACCAATTCGCGCCTGTGCATGAGCAGCGCCGTGGCCGGCTACAAGCAGACGCTGGGCGCTGACGCCCCGCCCGCCTGCTATGACGACGTGAACCATGCACACTGCCTGTTCATCGCGGGCAGCAACACGGCCTGGGCCCACCCCGTGCTGTTTCGCCGCATCGAGGACGCCAAGGCCGCCAACCCGGCGATGAAGATCGTGGTGGCCGACCCCCGGCGCACCGACGCGGTGGGCATTGCCGACCTGCACCTGCCGCTGCAGCCCGGCACCGACGTGATGCTGTTCAACGGCCTGCTGCACATCATGCTGTGGGAGGGCTGGACGGACGCGCGCTACATCGCGGCCCACACCAACGGCTTTGACGACCTGAAAGCCACGGTACGCGACTGCACGCCCGACCTGGTCGCGCAGACCTGCGGGCTGAAGAAAGAAGACCTGTTCACGGCGGCGCGCATGTTCGCCAATTCGCCCGCCACGCTGAGCCTGTACTGCCAGGGCCTGAACCAGTCCAGCAGCGGCACGGCCAAGAACGCGGCGCTGATCAACCTGCACCTGGCCACCGGCCAGATCGGCAAGCGCGGCGCGGGCCCCTTCTCCCTCACCGGGCAGCCTAACGCCATGGGCGGGCGCGAGGTGGGTGGCCTGGCCAACCTGCTGTCCGCACACCGCGACATGGCCAACCCCGCGCACCGCGCCGAAGTGGCTGCGCTGTGGGGCGTGCCGTCGGTGCCAGACAAGCCCGGCAAGACGGCGGTGGAAATGTTTCAAGCCGCCGCGGACGGTGAAATCAGCGCGCTGTGGATTGCCTGCACCAACCCCGCGCAATCCATGCCCGACCAGGCCACGGTGCGCCGGGCGCTTGAGCGCGCCGAATTCGTGGTGGTGCAGGAGGCCTTTGCGACGACTGCCACCTGCGAATTTGCCGACCTGCTGCTGCCCGCCACCACCTGGGGCGAAAAAACCGGCACCGTGACCAACAGCGAGCGCTGCATCAGCCGTGTGCGCCCGGCCGTTACCGCGCCCGGCAGCACACGCCACGACTGGGCCATCGCCACTGAATTTGCGCAGCGGCTGGAAACGCAGCTGCGCCCCGGCCAGCCCTCGCTGTTTGCGTACCCGCTGAACGACGCCGGTACGCAAGCGGTCTGGAACGAACACCGCGAGTCCACCCGCGGGCGAGACCTGGACATCACCGGCATGAGCTACGCCCTGCTGGACGCCGCGCCCCAGCAATGGCCGCTGCGCGAAGGCGACACCAAGGGCCGCGAGCGCCTGTACGAGGACGGCGTGTTCCCCACGCCCGACGGCCGCGCCCGCTTTGCCAACGTGGCCTGGCAGCCCGTGGCCGAGCCGCGCGATGCCCGCTACCCCTTCAGCCTGACCACGGGCCGTCTGCGTGACCAATGGCACGGCATGAGCCGCACCGGCACGCTGGGGCGGCTGTTCGGCCATGTGGCCGAACCCAGCATGCAGATGAACCCGCAGGACATGGCGCGCCGCCTGCTGGCCGAAGGCGACCTGGTGCATGTAACCAGCCGGCGTGGCTCCATCGTGGTGCCGGTGCAGGCCAGCAGCGATGTGGGCATGAGCCAGGCCTTCATCGCCATGCACTGGGGTCCCGAGTTTCTGGGTGGCGTGGCCAGCACGGGCGAGCGGCTGGCGGGCGTCAATGCGTTGACATCGCCTGCGTACTGCCCCACGTCCAAACAGCCTGAACTCAAGCACGCCGCCGTCAAGGTGCTGAAGGCCGACCTGCCCTGGTCGCTGCTGGGCGTGGCCTGGCTGCCCGAAGGCGAAGCACTGGCCGCACGCGAGGCGCTCAAACCGTTGATGGCGGCTTTCCCGTTTGCCAGCTGCGTGCCGTTTTCCAACAATGCCCCGCTGCAAGGCGCGGCTGGCCGCGAGCGCAGCGGCGTGCTGTTTCGCGCTGCGGCCTATGACGCCGCGGCGGACGAAGTGGTCGCACGCATTGAAACGCTGCTGGGCCTGGACGCCGCCGACACGCTGCGCTATGCCGACCGAAAAAAGGGCCAGCGCCGCGCGATGCAGCTGTCGCGCAACGGCGAACAGGTGCGGCTGGAGGCGTTTGTGCTGGCTGGCGACACCAGCGCGCAGGCCTGGGTCAAGACCCTGCTGCAGGAAGAACTGCCCGCCCAGGCGTACGGACGACTGCTGCTGGTGCCGGGCGCCAAGGCCCCGGTGGCGGTACAGTCGCGCGGCAAACAGGTGTGCACCTGCTTCAATGTGACCGGCCCGGCCATTGACGGGTACCTGGCAGCCTGCAGCGGCACGGACGGCGAACGCCTGGCCTCGCTGCAGGGCGCACTGAAATGCGGCACCAACTGCGGCAGCTGTGTGCCCGAACTGAAACGCATGGTGCGCGCTGTCATTCCCCTCAAGCAGGCAGCATGACATGCAAGCCGTGGCCCACCAACCCCTCATTCGCCATATAGCGCGAAGTCATCAGGCTTGCCGGACAATCAGGCCCACCATGGGCATCAGCCAGTACATCAAGGAAATCGGCCGCGGCAAGCAGGGCGCGCGTTCGCTCACGCGCGCGCAGGCCGCCGACCTGCTGGGCCAGGTGCTGGACGGCCAGGTGAGCGACCTGGAAATTGGCGGCTTCTGCCTGGCCATGCGCATCAAGGGCGAAACGCCCGAAGAAATGGCAGGCTTCCTCGACGCCGCCCACGCCCGGCTCAACCTTCTGCCTGCCAGCGACAAGCCGCTGGTGGTATTGCCCAGCTACAACGGCGCACGCAAGCTGCCGGTGCTGACGCCGCTGTTGGGCCTGCTGCTGGCACGGCGCGGCCTGCCGGTGCTCATCCACGGAACCGCCACGGAATCCACCCGCGTGCTGGCATCCGACGTGCTGGATGCGTTGGGCATTGCCGCGCAGCAAAAGCCCCAGCGCGTGGCCTGCGGCGAGCTGGCCCACATCGCCACCGACACGCTGAGCCCCGCACTCAAGCGCCTGCTGGACGTGCGCCGCGTGGTGGGCCTGCGCAACCCGGCGCACAGCCTGGTCAAGCTCATGAACCCCTGCGCCGGCCCGGCCGTGATTGTGGGCAGCTACACCCACCCGGAATACGCGGTGTCGATGGCGGCGGTGTACGAGCTGATGGGCAGCACGGCGTTACTGCTGCGCGGCACCGAGGGCGAGGTGGTGGCCGACCCGCGCCGCCAGCCGCAGATGGACGGCTTCATTGCCGGGCGGCGCATCACGCTGCAGGCAGGGCAAAAAGGCACGCTCAAAGACCTGCCTGATCTACCCGCCGACATCAGCGCAGCCGCAACAGCTGCTTACATCCGCGACGTGATGGACGGCAACAAACCCGTGCCCGCCTCCATCGAACAGCAGGTGGAACACATCTTGCAATTGGCTTTGCAACACGACAACGCATCATGAACAGCCACGGAAAAGTCACCCTCGTCGGCGCCGGCCCCGGCGACCCGGAACTGCTGACGCTCAAGGCCGTGCGCGCCATTGAGGCCGCCACGGTGCTGCTGGTGGACGACCTGGTCAGCGACGCCATCGTGGCCTTTGCCTCGCCGCGCGCGCGCGTGGTGCATGTAGGCAATCGCGGCGGCTGCAAAAGCACGCCGCAGGCCTTCATTGAAAAGCTCATGGTCATGGCCGCGCGAGAAGGCGAGACCGTGGTGCGCCTCAAAGGCGGCGACCCCTTCATCTTCGGCCGCGGCGGCGAAGAGGTGGAGCACCTGCGCGCCGCCGGTATCCCGGTGGAGGTGGTCAACGGCATCACCTCGGGTCTGGCTGCCGTCACCTCACTGGGCGTAGCGCTCACGCACCGTGAGCATGCCCACGGCGTGGTGTTCGTGACCGGCCATGCCAAGCCCGGCGACGAAGGCACCGACTGGCGCTCGCTGGCCGCCACGGCACGCGACGCCAAGCTCACGCTCGTGATCTACATGGGCGTGAGCGGTGCCCGGCGCATCCAGGACGAGCTGTTGACGGGCCTGGCCGCCGGCACGCCAGTGGCGGTCATCCAGCACGCCAGCCTGCCCACACAGCGCCACGCCGTCACCACGCTGGGGCAGCTGCACGCCACGATCGAACGCGAGCAGCTGGCCAGTCCGTCCGTCATCGTCGTGGGCGATGTGGTGGGTGGCATGGCGGCGGCCCTGCAGGCACCGGCCCACCTGCGCAGCGCCTGAGACTTCTGGCGCAGTTCGGACAGCGTCCGGCGCAGCTACACTCCAGCGCAAACAGGTGCAGCAGGAGGGGCAGGATGCTCGACAAACTCAACGAATTCACCGAGGGCCATGGCGCCCTCAAACCGGGCCGCGGCCTGATCACCGGCGTCATTGCCCTGAGCCTGGCCATCCTGTGCTTCCTGGGGGTGCTGGCGTTCCACTTTCCTGAATACCTGACGACGCCGCAGCTGCGCAAAAGCTACGACGTGGACATGATCCGCAAGCTCATGTTCGCCGCGCTGGTGATCGCAGGCGGCCTGTCGCTGGTCAACGTGGTCTTCAACCGCGCACGCTGGCTGTCGGCCTTTGCATTTGCGCTGGTGGCGCTGTCGGCCCTGCTGGGCGGACACAAGGTCGAGGTCAACCCCAACTTCCCCGACAACACGCCCTACATCGGGCTGGACTGGTTCATCCTGGACCTGCTGGGTTCGTCGCTGATCTTCATCTTCATTGAAAAGCTGTTTGCGCTGCGGCGCGACCAGCCTGTGTTCCGCCCCGAATGGCAGACCGACTTTCACCACTTCATCGTCAACCACATGATCGTGGGCTTTGTGCTGCTGGCCACCAACCTGATGGTGCACAAATTCTTTGGCTGGGCCAGCCATGACGGCGTGCGCGGCTGGGTGCAGGGCCTGCCGTTCTGGGCCGGTGTGCTGCTGATCGTGCTGGTAGCCGACCTGGTGCAGTACTGGACCCACCGCGCCTACCACGAGGTGCCGCTGCTGTGGCGACTGCACGCAGTGCACCACAGCATCAAGAGCATGGACTGGATGGCCGGCTCGCGCCAGCACATCGGCGAGCTGCTGATCACACGCACCCTGGTGCTGGCGCCCATCTACGTGCTCGGCTTTTCCAAGGAAGTGATCGACGCCTACATCGTGATCGTGGGCTTCCAGGCGGTGTTCAACCATGCCAACGTCAGCGTGCGGCTGGGGCCGCTGCGCTATGTGATCGTCACGCCCAACTTCCACCACTGGCACCACAGCCAGGACCAGGAGGCGCTGGACAAGAACTACGCCGCGCACTTTGCCTTTCTGGACTATTTGTTCGGCACCGCCGTCAAAAGCACCCGGCTGTGGCCTGAGCGCTATGGCGTGCTGGGGGACTATGTGCCGGGCGGGTTCGTCAAGCAGTTCAAGTTTCCGTTCACCTGGAAGGGCTGAGCCTTCGCCAGGCCTTCGTCTACCGGGTCCAGGGCGCGTAGACGATCATGTTGTACAGAAAATGCCCCAAGACCAGCGGCCACAGGCTGCTGTAACGGCTGTACATGCGGGATGCAACAACGCCGAACCAGAAGGTGGACAGGATGCCGCCGATGCCCTGCTCCGAATGGGCCAGGGCAAAGACGGTGGAAGTCGCCAGCACATAGACGGTCCGCCGCCAGCGCTCGGGAACAACGGCCTGGGCGTACAGCCAGGGCAGCGCGCGGTAAACCAGCTCTTCGCCCAGCGCGGCTGTCCCAGCCATGTACACACACACCAGCCATGCCGCTGCGGGCGTGCGCGGAATGGTCTGCTGGTACTGGAACGTGCAGCAATGCTCCCAGAACACCAGACCCAGCACGCGTCCGACGGGCCAGGTCCAGGCCAGCAGCGCCAGCGCCAGAAAGACCATGGTGCCCGCCTCCATGCCACCCACGCGCGCGTCGGCCAGCCGGGCCAGTCCGCATTGCGCTGCGCCGATGCCCGCCGGGCGCAGGACAAGAAACCAGACCAGCAGCGGTACCAGCACAAAGTGCACGCCGTCTGCCACCCAGAACAGGTTGACATCGACGGTGAACAGCCACGCCGTGTAGAAATGATTGAGCAGCGCCATTGCGACCACCGGAAAGATGGCCACCAGTACCGCTTGCTGCCTGTCCAGCTGAAACCTCATGCCGCCACCCCCTTTTTTCAGCGAGTGTGCCCGCAGACATGCGCCCGCGCGCCCTGCATCGAAGCGGGTAGAGAACTTGTTCACGCCAGTACTTCACGCTGGCTGCGGATAATCCAGCCGCATGCCCTCTTCACACACATTTGACGCCGTTGTCATCGGCGCCGGCGCCGCCGGCCTGTTCTGCGCGGGCATTGCAGGTCAGCGCGGCCTGAAGGTACTGGTGCTGGACCACAGTGACAAGGTGGCCGAGAAAATCCGCATCTCCGGTGGCGGGCGGGCCAACTTCACCAACCGCGACCTGGACCCGCGCGCGCCGCAGCGCCACTTCATCAGCGACAACCCCAACTTCTGCCGCTCGGCGCTGGGGCGCTACACACCGGCGCAGTTCATGGCGCTGATGCAGCGCCATGGCATCGCCTTTCATGAAAAGCACAAGGGCCAGCTGTTTTGCGACCGCTCGGCCGAAGACCTGATCCAGATGCTGCTGCGCGAATGCGGCGCGGGCGGCGTTTCCCGATGGCAGCCTTGCGGAGTACAAGCCATCCGTCACTCGGCGCAAGGCTATGAAATCGACACCGCGCAGGGCACGGTGACCACGCGCAGCGTGGTGGTGGCCACGGGCGGCCTGTCGATTCCCAAGATCGGTGCCACCGATTTTGGCTACCGCATTGCCAAACAGTTCGGCCTGAAGCTGGTGGAGCCGCGCCCTGCCCTGGTGCCGCTGACGTTTGACGGCGACGCCTGGGCGCCGTATGCCCAGCTGGCCGGGCTGGCGCTGCCGGTGCAGATCGAAACCGGCACCAAAAAAACCCGCATGGCCTTTGATGAAGACCTGCTGTTCACCCACCGCGGCCTGAGCGGTCCGGCCGTGCTGCAGATTTCCAGCTACTGGCAGCCCGGCACGCCCCTGTGGGTCAACCTGGCGCCAGGCGCGGACCTGCCCACTGCCCTGGCGCGGGCCAAGGCGGCGTCGCGCAAGCTGATCGCCAACGAGCTGGCCGCTGTGGTGCCATCGCGCCTGGCCGACGCATGGGCCAGCCAGGACACCGCCTGGCAGCGCCCGGTAAACGAGGCCACCGACAAGGCCCTGGTCACGCTGGCCGCCCGGCTGGCCCGCTGGGAGCTGCTGCCGTCCGGCTCCGAGGGCTACCGCAAGGCCGAGGTCACGGCCGGGGGTGTGGACACCCGCGAACTGTCGTCCCAAACCCTGGAATCCAGGCAGCCAGGCCTGTATTTCATTGGCGAAGTAGTGGACGTGACGGGGTGGCTGGGGGGCTACAACTTCCAGTGGGCCTGGGCCAGCGGCCATGCCTGCGCGATGGCCCTGCCCGGGCCCGCCACGCCTTTGACTTGAAGAGAGCCGGGAAAACGTTATAATCCAAGGCTTTGCTGGCAAACCCCCACGGCCTGATCACCGTTAAGTGGGGGACATCAGCGGTTATGGAGCACGGGCTGATCTTCCCTTGACCCCTCTGGCCGCACAAATCTGGAATTCATCCGCTAAATGACCACCATCCGCGTTAAAGAAAACGAGCCGTTTGACGTCGCGCTGCGCCGCTTCAAGCGCACCATCGAAAAGCTGGGTCTGCTGACCGACTTGCGCGCCCGCGAGTTCTACGAAAAGCCGACCGCCGAGCGCAAGCGCAAGAAGGCAGCTGCCGTCAAGCGCCACTACAAGCGCGTTCGCAGCATGCAATTGCCCAAGAAGCTCTATTGAGCTTCGGCCAAAAAGCTGAACACCGCCGCCCTCGCGGCAACCAAAAAGCCTGCCTGGGGACGCTCAAGCAGGCTTTTTTCATTCCCGGCTACAGGAGAACACCATGAGCCTTAAAGAACAGATCACCGAAGACATGAAGGCCGCCATGCGGGCCAAGGACAGCGAGCGCCTGGGCACCATCCGCCTGCTGACGGCCGCCATGAAGCAAAAGGAAGTGGACGAGCGCATCGAGCTGGACGACGTGGCCGTGATCGCCATCGTCGACAAGATGCTCAAGCAGCGCAAGGACAGCATTGAAGCGTTCGAGAAAGCCGCCCGCCAGGACCTGGCCGACAAGGAAATCGCCGAAGTCAAGGTGCTGCAGGCCTACCTGCCCGCGCGCCTGTCGGCTGATGAAGTGGCCGCTGAGGTCAAGGCCATCGTGGCGGAACTCGGCGTTGAACTGGGTCGCAGTGCGGGCCCCGGCGACATGGGCAAGGTCATGGGCGCCGTCAAGGCCAAACTGGCCGGCAAGGCCGATATGGGCCAGGTGAGCGCGGCGGTCAAGGCAGCGTTAGCGGGTTAATTCCAGTGCCACCGCGGAACCGGCTCCGCCGGGCCGCTGGTGGCGCCCCCTTGAGGGGGAAGCGCCGGAGGCGCTTCGGGGGTGAGCCTATGACCCGGCCACCTTCATGCGGTTGACCAGGATAGACCCCACCGTCTTGGCGCCGTAGTTGTACGCATCTGCGCCCACAGCCTGGATGCCCTTGAGCATGTCTTTCAGGTTGCCGGCGATGGTGATCTCTTGCACCGGGTAGGCAATCCGGCCGTTTTCCACCCAGAAGCCGCTGGCCCCGCGTGAATAGTCGCCCGTCACGTAATTGACGCCCTGGCCCATCAGCTCGATCACAAACAGGCCCGTGCCCAGCTTTTGCAGCATGGCGTCCAGGTCGTCGCCCGGGCGCGTCAGGCGCGAACGCAGCACCAGGTTGTGCGAGCCACCGGCGTTGCCCGTGGTCTTCATGCCCAGCTTGCGGGCTGAATACGTGCTCAAAAAGTAGCCCTCGACCCGCCCGGCGTCCACCACCTTGCGTGCCGTCGTGCGCACGCCCTCTTCGTCAAACGGTGCGCTGCCCTTGCCGCGCATCACGTGCGGGTCTTCGGTGATGTCGATGTGCTTGGGAAACACCAGTTTGCCCAGCGAATCGAGCAGGAAGGTGCTCTTGCGGTACAGCGCACCCCCACTGACGGCCTGCACAAAACCACCGAGCAGGCCGGCGGCCAGGGGCGACTCAAACAGCACGGGGCATTGCGTGGTGGCGATCTTGCGCGACTTCAGGCGGCTCAGGGCGCGCTCGGCGGCGTAGCGGCCCACAGATTGCGCGCTGGCCAGTTCATCGGCGCTGCGCATGGAGCTGTACCAGGCGTCGCGCTGCATGCCGTTGCCCTTGCCGGCAATGGGCGCCACCGAAATGCTGTGGCGCGAGCTGGCGTAGCCACCGCGAAAGCCGCGCGTGTGGGCGCTGAAAAAATGGCTTTGCTGGGCCGACACACCCGCGCCTTCGCTGTTGGTAATGCGCTTATCGGTCTTCAGGGCCGCCTCTTCGCATTGCAGGGCCAGCGTCGCGGCTTCTTCGCTGGTGACCGCCCAGGGGTGAAACAGGTCCAGATCGGGTTGCTCGCCCGCCTGGGCAATGTCGGCGGCGTCGGGCAGGCCGGCCACCGGGTCTTCAGCGGTGAAGCGGGCAATGTCAAAGGCGGCCTGCACCGTCTGCTCAATGGCGGCGGGCGAAAAATCAGAAGTGCTGGCGTTGCCGCGGCGGTGGCCCACATAGACGGTCACGCCCAGTGATTTGTCGCGGTTGCGCTCCACGGTTTCCAGTTCGCCCTTGCGAACCGACACGCTCAGCCCGCAGCCTTCGGACGCCTCGGCGCCGGCGTCGGTGGCGCCCAGCTTTTTGGCGTGGGCCAGGGCCTGGTCAACCAGGTGTTCAAACTGCGTGCGGGTGTAGGCAAAGCCACTGTCGGCTCGGGAAGCGGGAGTATTCATATCGACGGCTATGATACTTGTC
>CALRYY010000005.1:0-86415 GCA_943372515.1 Ramlibacter sp. 2FC
GCTGCTGCCCAGGTTGATCACCCCAGCCAGCGGGCTCAGCGTCACCGTGTTCGTGTACACGCTCGCGCTGGTGGCCAGTACCACCACCGTCACCGTTACCGTGCCGCCCGTGGGCACCGTCACGCTGCCCGCGACGCTCGTGCCGCTCAGGCTGAATGCCGTCGGCACGCTCGCCCCGCCTCCCACCTGGCTGCTCACACTGGTCGCCGTCAGGCTGGCCGGCAGCGTGTCCACGATGCTCGCCGTCGTCATCGTGCTCGGGCCCGCGTTGCCAATCACGATCGTGAAGCTGGTCGTCGCGCCCACCGCAATCGTCGTGCTCGCCACCGCCTTGGTCAGGCTCGGCGTGACCTGCACTGTCGCCGTGCCCGGCGCCGTCGCCGTGCTGCTGCCCAGGTTGGTCACCCCGGCCAGCGGGCTCAGCGTCACCGTGTTCGTATAGCCGCCCGCGCTGGTGGCCTGTACCACCACCGTCACCGTCACCGTGCCGCCCGTGGGGATCGTCACGCTGCCGCTCACGCTGGTGCCGCTCCGGGTAAACGCCGTCGGCACGCTCGCCCCGCCTCCCGCCTGGCTGCTCACACTGGTGGCCGTCAGGTTGCTCGGCAGCGTGTCCACGATGCTCGCCGTGGTCAGCGTGCTCGGGCCTGCGTTGCCGATCACGATCGTGAAGCTGGTTGTGCCACCCACTGCGATGGTCGTGCTGGCCGCTGTTTTGGTCAGGCTCGGCGTGACTTGCACTGTCGTCGTGCCGCCCACCGTCGCGCTCGTGCTGCCCAGGTTGATCACGCCCGCCAGCGGGCTCAATGTCACCGTGTTCGTGTAGCCGCTCGCGCTGGTGGCCAGTACCACCACCGTCACCGTCACCGTGCCGCCCGTGGGGATCGTCACGCTGCCGCTCACGCTCGTGCCGCTCAAGCTGAATGCTGTGGGCACGCTCGCCCCGCCTCCCACCTGGCTGCTCACACTGGTGGCTGTCAGGCTGGCCGGCAGCGTGTCCACGATGCTCGCCGTCGTCATCGTGCTCGGGCCCGCGTTACCAATCACGATCGTGAAGCTGGTCGTCGCGCCCACCGCAATCGTCGTGCTCGCCACCGCCTTGGTCAGGCTCGGCGTGACCACGACAACACGGGAAATAGTGCTCGTACTGGTATTGTTGAGGATCGACGATTCAGGCGTCGTCGTTGTAATTCCGACCGCATTGGTGATGGATCCGCCAACGCTATTGACCAAAACGGTCAGCGTGATCGTTCCACCGGCCCCCGAAGCCAGACTTGCAGCAGTCGCAGTCAGATTTACCGTGCTGGTACTCAGGCTCAAAGCCCCGCTCACCGTGGCCTGAACCAATGTCAACCCGGCCGCACTGAGGCTGTCGGTAAGGGTCACGTTCACCGCCGAACTGGGTCCGGCGTTGGCATAGGCAATCGTGTAAGTGAAGGTCGCGCCCACAGTGCCGGCGCCTACGCTTGCAGTCTTGGTAACGCTCAAGTCAGCGTTAACCACCCGAGATATGGTCACACTGCTGGTGTTGTTGCCAGGCACAGGATCAGCCGTTGTACTGGTAATGGCCACCGCATTGGTAATGGAGCCCGCAAGGGCGGTAGCAACAACACTCAGCGTCAACGTACCTGAAGCACCCGACGCGAGACTCGCCAGAGTGACCGTCACACCATTGGTTGTTGTGCTGAGCGAACCCACGCTGGATGTGGCGGAGACAAGCGTCAAGCCGGCCGCACTCAGGGAGTCCGTCAGCGTCACGCTTTGCGCAGTGCTGGGGCCTGCATTGGCAAAACGGATGACGTAGGTAAAGGTTACGCCTACCGTACCGGCCGTCACGCTCGCCGTCTTTGTCAGGCTGAGGTCCGAACTCTGCACTACGGTATCGGTGTCCTCCGCCGAGCAGACCCCGGCGCCCGTACACGACACAGACGGGTTGCTGTTGACCACGGATGCCGGAGGCGTAATTCTCGCGATGTTGGTTACCGACGTTTGCGCGTGAGCCACCAACGGCAGGAACAGGCACAGCATGACCCCCGCCAACGCCGCAAGCATTGCTCGCGCCGTCGACCGTTTCAGCCGCGACAATTGCCCCTCGAAAGTGGCCCCAAAAACGCTCAAACGCTGTTACCCCGATTTTTCTTGTCTGACCTTTTTACGCACAATTAACACGTCGTTACACAAGGGACTTGAGTCTAGTTGATGATGGTTCTTTGTAACAAATCATGTCTTTTGAGGGAGGGAATAAGTGTCGCTTCTGCGCACAAAGTCACATACTTAAGTCTGTACGCAAGCGCACTCGATTCTAGATGCAGAAGTCGCACCATGTAACAGCGAAAAAAGGCTGTGAATACACATCAATATTCGAATGCACCTGTCTGATATGTAACAGAAATTCAGCGTAAATTCTCCGCGAGGATGCCGGCACCCTGCAGTCACCATCACAATGGCCACAACCTTTCATAATCTGCCTCATGCCCGCTTACACCTTTGAGGCTCTGGACGCCCTTGGCGCCACCCGCCGGGGCGTCATGGAAGCCGACACCGCTAAATCGGCACGAAGTTTGCTTAGATCCCAGGCGCTGGTGCCTTTGTTTGTTGAACCTGTGCACTCGTCTGCGGGGTTGGCCGGCAGCGGGAAAGGCCGGACTCACTCGGCACGTAACTTTTTCAGCAAGCGGGTCTTTAGTAGTACAGGCCTGTCAATCTGGACACGCCAACTCGCAGGGCTGGTGTCGTCAGGGCTCCCGTTAGAGCGGGCACTTACTGCGCTAACCGAGGAAGCTGAAGAAGAATCCCTACGCGATCTGGTGGCTGACTTGAGATCCGAGGTCAATGCAGGCTCCTCGTTTGCGCGAGCACTAGCGCAGCACCCGGGGGAGTTTGCAGACATTTATGTGGCCGTTATCAGCGCGGGCGAGCAAAGCGGCAGCCTGGGTTTGGTCCTGGAGCGCCTGGCCGACGATCTGGAAGAGCGGCAGCTGTTGAAAGCCAAACTGGCCGGCGCCATGCTCTACCCAGCCATCGTCACGTTGATTGCCATCGTGATCGTGCTTTTTCTGGTCGGCTACGTCGTGCCACAGGTCGCCAACGTTTTTGCGGGTACCAAGCGCTCGCTTCCCTTCCTGACCACGGTGATGCTGGGCCTGAGCAGCGGCGTGCGCAGCTACGGCTGGCTGATGCTCCTGCTTTTGGCATCAGCGGGTACCGGTTTGCACTTCGCGCTGCGCAACGAGGCGTTCCGCCAGGCCTTCGACACCGCCTGGCTGAAATTGCCGCTTCTGGGCAAACTGTCGCGCGGGTACAACGCTGCGCGGTTTGCCAGCACGCTGGCAATGCTGGCTTCTGCTGGCGTGCCCATCTTGAAAGCTCTGCAAGCCGCCGCCGAAACCCTGAGCAACCGGGCTATGCGCGCCGATGCGCTTGATGCGCTGGTGCTGGTGCGCGAAGGCGCCCCACTGGCTTCGGCCCTTACACAAAAGAAGCGATTCCCCGGCCTGCTGGGAATGTTTGCCCGTCTGGGCGAACAAACAGGTCAGTTGCCGGTGATGCTGCAACGCGCAGCAGCGCAGCTCAGCGCCGAGGTTCAGCGCCGCGCCATGCAGCTGGCCACCATTCTGGAGCCGCTGCTGATTGTGGCGATGGGCCTGATGGTGATGTTGATCGTGCTGGCCGTGCTGCTGCCGATCATCCAGCTCAACCAGCTGGTGCGCTGATGGGCGTTTCACTGGACGGCAAGCTGGTCGTTGCGATTTCGTCGCGCGCGCTGTTTGACTTTGAAGAAGAAAACCAGATCTTCGAGCAGGGCGACGACCGCGCCTATATGCAGCTGCAACTGCAGCGGCTGGACCAACCGGCCAAGCCAGGCGTGGCGTTCTCGCTGGTGCGCAAGCTCCTGGCGTTCAACGATGCCGATGCGCAGCGCGTGGAAGTCGTCATCCTGTCGCGCAACGACCCGGTGTCAGGCATGCGCGTGTTTCGCTCGGCCCAACATTACGGGCTGCCGATTGAACGCGGCAGCTTCACCCGCGGGCAGCCGCCCTGGCGTTACCTGAAACCGCTGAACGCCAACCTGTTCCTGTCTACGCACCTGAGCGACGTGCGCGCCGCGCTTGACGCGGGCGTGCCGGCGGCGCAGGTCTACCCGCATTCCATGCTGGCATCCGCCGCCTATCCCCATGAAGTACGCATCGCGTTTGACGGCGACGCCGTGCTGTTCTCCGATGAAGCAGAACGCGTATTCCAGGCACAAGGGCTGGTCGCGTTCCAGCAACACGAGCGCGACAAGGCCGCACAACCGCTTCCTGAAGGGCCCTTCAAACCGCTGCTGGCCGCCCTGCACAGGCTGCAACAGGCAGGTACACCGACCATGCGAATCCGTACGGCGCTGGTCACCGCACGCAGCGCCCCGGCACACGAACGCGCCATCCGCACATTGATGAACTGGAACATCGACGTGGACGAAGCCATGTTCCTGGGCGGCCTGCCCAAGGGCGAATTCCTGCGCGAGTTCGAGCCTGATTTTTTCTTTGACGACCAGACGGGGCATGTGGACTCGGCCGCGCGACATGTCCCGTCGGGTCACGTCGCCAGCGGCATCTCCAACCCGGGCTGACGCTGCACGGCAGCGGCTCCGCTACGATGCCGCCAAAGCCGGCATCCGTTTCCGGCAGGAGCATCACGATGAACTTGCCAGTTGGCCGCGCCGCCACGTTTGCACAAACCGCACGCCGCATCGCGGCGCTGGTTGCGCCCTATTTCAAGTCAGAAGAGAGATGGATTGCGCGCGGACTGCTCTTCAGCATCGTCTCGCTGAACCTGGGCACGGTGTACATGCTGGTGCTGAACAACGAGTGGTATGCCCGTTTTTACGACGCGTTGCAGAACAAGGATCAGGTGACGTTCTGGCGCGAAATCGTGTTTTTCTGCTGGATCGCGGCAGCCTACATCGTCATCGCCATCCTCAAGTTTTACCTGACGCAGTTGTTCCAGATGCGCTGGCGTGCCTGGATGACGCGCGACTACCTGGGTCGCTGGATGGCCGACAACACCTTCTACCGTCTGGAACTTGCGCGTTACGCAACAACAAACAGCGCGCCACCCGACAACCCTGATCAACGCATCCAGGAAGACATGCAGCTGTTCACCAGCTACACCGTGTCGTTGACCATGGGCCTGCTGAACGCAGTGGTCACGCTGGTCAGCTTCGTGGGCATTTTGTGGGGCCTGTCAGGCACGGCCAGCTTTTCACTGGGCGCACAGACCTACACCATAGCCGGCTCGATGGTGTGGGTCGCCATGGCCTACTGCGCAGTGGGCACGGTCATCACCCACTACATTGGCCGCCCGCTGGTCAACCTGAACTTCCAGCAGCAACGCTACGAGGCTGACTTTCGTCATCACCTGGTGCGCGTGCGTGAATACAGTGAAGCCATCGCGCTGGACCGTGGCCAGACGGTGGAGCACCAGCAGCTGGACACGCGCTTTGGAGCAGTGCTGAAAAACTACCTGCAGCTCATTCGCCAGCAAAAGAATCTTGTGGCCTTTACCGCGTCCTTCGGCCAGGCGTCGGTCATCTTCGCGTTCATCGTGCAGGCGCCACGCTTCTTCAGCGGCGCCATCCAGCTGGGCCAGCTCATGCAGGTCAACTCTGCGTTCGGCCGCGTGCAGGATTCGCTGTCTTGGATCGTGGACAACTACGACAGCATCGCCGCGTGGCGCGCCACCACCGACCGGCTGACGAGCTTTGAAGAGGCCATGCGCGCCCAGGCCAGTGCACGCGCCAGCCTTGCTATCCAGCCGGCGAACGAGCTGGCCACGCAGGACCTGACCATCAACCTGCCCGACGGCGCCACGCTGTTGTCGGGCGCCGCGCTGGCCGCGCAGGCTGGCGACACCGTGCTGCTGCAGGGCCCGTCTGGCAGCGGCAAATCAACACTGTTTCGCGCATTTGCAGGCATCTGGCCCTTTGCCAGCGGCCACGCCCAGGTGCCGCAAGACGCCATGTTCATACCGCAGCGGCCCTACGTGCCCAATGGGCGCCTGCGCGACGCATTGGCTTACCCGTCACCGGCGGCCGGCTACACGGACGACGCACTGCGCCAGGCACTGACCGATGCCCGTTTACCCCACCTGGCCGACCGGCTGGACGATGAGGATGCGTGGGCGCAAAAGCTCTCGGGCGGCGAGCAGCAGCGCCTGGCCATCGCGCGTGTGTTGCTGCGCAAGCCGCGCTGGGTCTTTGCCGACGAAGCCACCAGCGCGCTGGACGAAGCTACCGAGCACGCTGTTTATGAAAAGCTGATCACCCACGTCAAGCAGGCACATGGCGCGCTGGTGTCCATCGCCCACAGGCCTGCAGTGGCGGCCTTTCACGACAGGCACTGGGCGTTGCAAAAAGCGCCGGACGGCTCGCCCGCGCGCTACACGCTCACGCATCAGGTGGCTTGACGCCCCGGTAGCGGTCCCAACCGCGCGCGCGCAGTTCGCACGCTGGACAGCCGCCACAGCCATAGCCCCAGTCGTGGCGGTGTTCGCGATCACCCAGATAGCAGGTATGAGTGTGTTCGACGATCAGCTTGACCAACCGCTCGCCGCCCAGCGATTCGGCCATCTGCCAGGTGGCGGCCTTGTCGATCCACATCAGCGGCGTGTCGATCACGAAGCGTTTGTCCATGCCCAGCGACAACGCCAGCTGCATGGCCTTCATGGTGTCGTCGCGGCAGTCGGGGTAGCCTGAAAAATCGGTCTCGCACACGCCGGTGACGATCACCTCCAGTTCGCGCCGGTACGCCAGCGCGCCGGCCAGCGTCAGGAACAGCAGGTTGCGCCCCGGCACAAAGGTGTTGGGCAGGCCGGTTCGCTCCATGCTGAAGGCCATGTCGCGCGTCAGGGACGTTTCGCTCACCTGGCCCAGCACCGCCAGATCCAGCATGTGGTCTTGCCCCAGCCGCGCCGCCCACTGCGGAAACTGCGCGCGCAAGGCGCCCAGCACCTTCAGGCGCGCCTGCAGCTCCACGCTGTGCCGCTGGCGATAGTCAAAGCCGATCGTTTCAACGCGCTGGTAGCGCGACAGCGCCTGCACCAGGCAGGTAGTGGAGTCCTGCCCCCCCGAGAACAGGACAAGTGCGGTGGTATGCATCGGGGGCATTGTGCCGTGCGCGGCGTCACGCACGCAACGTTCGCGCCTCTCTGCGGGCAATCCAGAACGTGGACGCAAAAATCACCACACCTCCCAGCAAAGTGGATTGGCTCGGCACGTCGGCAAACATCGCCCACCCCAGCAGCGACGCCCAGACCAGCTCCAGGAATTTCACCGACTGCGTCGCGGAAATGTCGGCGATGCTGAACGAGCGCGTCAGGCAGTAATGCCCCGCGCTGCCCAGCAGCCCGCACACGAGGAACATGCCGCATTGCGCCAGCGTCGGATGCTGCCAGTTCAGCAGTGCCAGCGGCAGGCTGCACAGCGCCACGGTAATGGACTGCCACACCACGATGACCGTGGGCCGCTCGTGCCGCGTCAACCCCTTGGTGATCAAGAACGAAGCGGCAAACACCGGCGCGGACGCCAGCATGACCAGGCTGTAAACACCACCTGAAGCCGACAGCTTGGGCGCCACCACGATGAGCACACCGCCAAACCCGATCAACGCCGCCACCCAGCGTTCCCAGCGCATGGGCTCGCGGAACACAAGCCACGCGCCCAGCATGATGAAAATCGGCGTCGTGAACCCAATGGCCGTGGTATCGGCCAGCGTGATGTGCGGAATGGCAATGAACCACAGGCAAAGCCCGCCCGTGTGCACCGCACCACGCGCAAACTGTCCGCCGACGTTCTGCGGCCGGTAGGCTGCCCACCCTGCGCGCAGCACCAGCGGGGCCAGCACGGCGCAGCCTGCCACATAGCGCAGAAACTGCGTCTGGAAAACGTCCAGTTGCAGCGCCAGACCGCGCATGGCGGCGTTCAGCAGCACAAAGAGAATCCCCGCCAGGGCCGACCACAAAAGACCTCGCGTGATGGGGTTGAGCCGTGCCAGACGGCGCTGGACGAGCGCCACGCGCAGGGCCAGCGCGTGGGGGCGCCGCCGCGTCTGCGCGGGGTCCCCCGGCACGGGCACTAGGGCTGCTCTTTCACAATGCGACGCTTCTTGCGCACGATCACCACCGGCGCGGCTTGCGGCGCGCGCGGCATGAGTTCCTGCAAATTGACGTTTTGCTGGCGGGCCGCCTTGCGCAGGGCCGCCTGCACACGTGACGTGTTCAGCGGCTGGACCGTGGAGCCATTGACCTGCACATACAGGCCTTCAGGAGTAATGGCCAACTGGCCCATTTCCTGTCCGCGGCTGACTTCGCCAATGACGCGACAGCCGTCTTCAGGTGCCACAAGCCAGGGCAGGCTCAGCCTGGGGCCGAGGTGAACAATCAAGGGGGGAGACATGCGCAGCGATTTTGCCTGCATAAGCTTCTTCTCGCCTGACTTGAAAACGACACAAAACCCCTTATCATTAGCACTCGCCATCGCTGAGTGCTAACAAAGCCATCGGCGCAAGTTAATAAGCACTGACTTTTGGTGCTTTTGTTTTCCAAAACTGTTCAAGACCAGGAGATGCAATGAACCTTCGCCCCCTCGCCGATCGAGTGATCGTCAAACGCCTCGATGCAGAAGAAAAGACCGCCAGTGGCATCGTGCTGCCTGGCAACACGGCCGAAAAGCCCGACCAGGGTGAAGTCCTGGCTGTGGGCCCCGGCAAGAAGGACGACAAAGGCGCGCTGCTTGCCATGAGCGTCAAAAAGGGCGACCGCGTCCTGTTCGGCAAGTACAGCGGCCAGACCGTCAAGGTCGACGGCGACGAACTGCTCGTCATGAAGGAAGAAGACCTGTTCGCAGTCGTTGAGAAGTAATTTCTCGCCTCTTCCCAATCCCCTTTCAACTGAATTTCTGGAGTAATCAACATGGCAGCAAAAGACGTAGTCTTCGGCGGTGAAGCCCGCGCGCGCATGGTCGAGGGTGTGAACATCCTGGCCAACGCGGTCAAAGTGACCCTGGGCCCCAAGGGCCGCAACGTGGTGCTGGAGCGCTCCTTCGGCGCCCCCACCGTGACCAAGGACGGTGTGTCCGTGGCCAAGGAAATCGAGCTCAAGGACAAGCTGCAGAACATGGGCGCGCAGATGGTCAAGGAAGTTGCTTCCAAGACCTCCGACAACGCCGGTGACGGCACCACCACCGCGACCGTGCTGGCCCAGGCCATCGTGCACGAAGGCATGAAGTACGTGGCCGCCGGGATGAACCCGATGGACCTCAAGCGCGGCATCGACAAGGCCGTGCTGGCCCTGACCGAGCAGCTGAAGAAGGCCTCCAAGGCCACCACCACCAGCAAGGAAATCGCCCAGGTCGGCTCCATTTCCGCCAACTCCGATGAATCCATCGGCGAGATCATCGCCAAGGCGATGGACAAGGTTGGCAAGGAAGGCGTGATCACCGTTGAAGACGGCAAGAGCCTGGACAACGAGCTGGACATCGTCGAAGGCATGCAGTTCGACCGCGGCTACCTGAGCCCGTACTTCATCAACAACCCCGAAAAGCAGTCCGCCCTGCTGGACAACCCCTTCGTGCTGCTGTTCGACAAGAAGATCAGCAACATCCGTGACCTGCTGCCCGTGCTGGAGCAAGTCGCCAAGGCCGGCCGTCCGCTGCTGATCATTGCCGAAGAAGTCGAAGGCGAAGCCCTGGCAACGCTCGTGGTCAACACCATCCGCGGCATCCTGAAGGTTGTGGCCGTCAAGGCGCCTGGCTTCGGCGACCGCCGCAAGGCCATGCTGGAAGACATCGCCATCCTGACGGGCGGCAAGGTCATCGCTGAAGAAGTCGGCCTGACGCTCGAGAAGGTCACCCTGGCCGACCTGGGCCAGGCCAAGCGCATCGAAGTGGGCAAGGAAAACACGACCATCATCGACGGCGCCGGCGCCGGCGGCGACATCGAAGCGCGTGTCAAGCAGATCCGCGTGCAGATCGAGGAAGCCACGTCCGACTACGACCGTGAAAAGCTGCAAGAGCGCGTGGCCAAGCTGGCCGGCGGTGTTGCCGTGATCAAGGTCGGCGCTGCCACCGAAGTCGAGATGAAGGAAAAGAAGGCCCGCGTGGAAGACGCGCTGCACGCTACCCGTGCCGCCGTTGAAGAAGGCATCGTGGCTGGCGGCGGCGTCGCACTGCTGCGCGCCAAGCAAGCCGCTGGCGCCATCAAGGGCGACAACGCCGACCAGGAAGCCGGCATCAAGCTGGTCCTGAAGGCCATCGAAGCCCCGCTGCGCGAAATCGTCTACAACGCTGGTGGCGAAGCTTCCGTCGTGGTGAACGCGGTTCTGGCCGGCAAGGGCAACTACGGCTTCAACGCCGCCAACGACACCTACGGCGACATGATCGAAATGGGTATCCTGGACCCGACCAAGGTGACCCGCACAGCCCTGCAAAACGCAGCCTCGGTCGCGTCGCTGATGCTCACGACCGAAGCCATGGTCGCTGAAGCACCGAAGGACGAGTCTGGTGCTGGCGCCATGGCTGGCGGCGGCATGGGTGGTATGGGCGGCATGGGCGGCATGGACATGTAATGTCCTTTGGCCCGGCAAGCGCCACAAGCGCAGCCGGGCCAACCCCCAAGGCACAAAAAAACCGCGGCTTGCCGCGGTTTTTTATTGGGTTCGCCGCTTCCCTATCGCATGCGCTTGAGCAGCCCGGCCGTAGAGCCGTCCAGGCCGGCCGTGTCGCCGCTTTGCAGCCGCGTGCTGATGTCCTTGGCCAGCACCTTGCCCAGCTCCACACCCCACTGGTCAAAACTGTTGATGCCCCACAGCGAGCCGCTGGTGAACACGCGGTGCTCCTGCATGGCAACCAACGCACCCAGGCTTTGCGGGGTCAGCTCGTCCAATAGCAGTACCGTGCTGGGCCGGTTACCGGGAAAGTGGCGGTGACCGCCTTCGTCGATCTTGCCCAACATCAAGGCCTGCGCCTGCGCCAGCACGTTAGCCAGCAGCAATTCCTGGTGCCTGGCCAGCGTGTGCGCCGCGCGGCGCACGGCTACAAATTCGACTGGCACCACATCCGTGCCCTGGTGCAGCATCTGGAAATAGGCGTGCTGCCCGTTGGTGCCAGGCTCGCCCCACAGAACAGGTGCTGTCTGCAGTTGTAGCGCGTCACCGTGCAGATCCACCCGCTTGCCGTTGCTTTCCATTTCCAGCTGCTGCAGGTAGGCCGGCAGACGGCGCAGCGCGCTGTGGTACGGCGCAATGCTGCGGCTGGCGAACCCATGGAAGTTGCGGTACCAGACGTCCAGCAGCCCCAGGCGCACCGGCAGGTTCTGCGCCAGCGGCGCGGTGCGAAAGTGCTCATCCATGGCATGGGCGCCCGCCAGCATCTCGCAAAAGCGTGTGGGGCCGATGGCCATGGCAATGGGCAGGCCAATGGCCGACCACAGTGAATAGCGGCCACCCACCCAGTCCCAGAAGCCAAAGGTGGTGGTGATGCCGAAGTCACGCGCAGCGCTGACGTTCGTGGTCAGTGCAGCGAAATGACGGGCCACGTCGCGTCCGCCGTTGCTGTCAAACCATTGGCGTGCCGAACGCGCGTTGGTCATGGTCTCAACTGTGTTGAATGTCTTGGACGCAATCAGGAACAGCGTGCTGTGAGGCGCTACCTGCGCAAGTACAGCGGCCAGTTCATGCCCGTCGACATTCGACACAAAGTGAAAGCGTTTGCCCGGATGCGCAAACCCCTGCAGGGCCAGCACCGCCATCTGCGGTCCCAGGTCGGAACCGCCGATACCAATGTTGACGATGTCGGTAATGCCATCGTCAGCCCGCACAGCGTCGGCATAGGCCAGCATGGCGTCGCGCGTGGCGGTCACGTCTGCGTAGGGGGTCTCCAGCCCAGGCGCGGCCTTCGGCGAGCGCAGGAGCCAGTGCATGGCCGCGCGCTGCTCGGTCGTGTTGATTGGCTCGCCGGCAAACATGGCGTCGCGATGCTTTTCCACTGCACACTCACCTGCCAGCGCCAGCAACAGCGCCTGCGTGGCGCTGTCCACCAGGTTCTTGGACAGGTCGGCAAACACATGGGGGGCCTGCAGGCTGAAGCTGTCAAAGCGACCTGGGTCCGCGGCAAAAGCATCGCGCAGGTCAAAGCTGCGGCCTGTCGAATAAAACTGCGTCTGCAAGGCAGCCCAGGCGGGCACCTGGTCGCAGCGCGGCCGCTCGGCCAGGTCGTCCATGGCTGCCATGTTGTTTGCCGCGTTCACGCCGCCAGCATCAAATGTTCAAGCTTCACCGCATCGGCTGCGAAGGCGCGTATGCCTTCGGCCAGCTTCTCGGTGGCCATCGCGTCTTCGTTCAACGCGTAACGAAAACCCGCCTCGTCCAGGTTCACCGGTGCCAGCTCCATGTGGCGTGCGGCGCTGGCGTCCAGCGCGCGCACCAGCGGTGCCTCACTGGCGGCGAGCGCTGCCAGCAGGTCCGGGCTGATGGTCAGCAGGTCGCAGCCTGCCAGCGCCGTGATCTGCCCGGCATTGCGAAAGCTCGCGCCCATGACTTCGGTGGCAATGCCGAAGTGTTTGTAGTGGTTGTAGATCTGGCGCACCGATTTCACGCCAGGGTCGTTGGCGCCCGCGCTGGCGGCTTCGTCCCAGGCCGCGCCCGCCTGCTTTTTGTACCAGTCGTAAATGCGCCCGACAAAGGGCGAGATGAGCTGCACCTTCTCTTGCCCGCACACCACCGCCTGGCTGAACGAGAACAGCAGCGTCAGATTGGTATTGATACCGCGCCGCTGCAGCCGGCCTGCTGCCTGCATGCCCTCCCACGTGGCCGCAATCTTGATCAGCACGCGTTCGGTAGGCACACCCTCGGCCTGGTACAGCTCGATGATGCGTTCTGCCCGGGTAAAGGTGGCGTCGGCATCAAAGCTCAGGCGCGCGTCCACTTCCGTGGAAACCCGCCCGGGAATCAGCCCCAGGATTTCACGGCCAAAGCGCACCAGCAGCCGGTCCATGATCTCGTCCAGCGGCCTGTCGCGGTAGGCCTCCACGGTGTCCTTGAGCAGCGGCTGGTAGTCGGCCTTTTGCACGGCCTTGAGGATCAGCGACGGATTGGTGGTTGCGTCTTGCGGCTTGAAAGCATCCATTTGCCGGAAGTCGCCCGTATCGGCCACCACCGTCGTGAACTGTTTGAGCGCATCGAGTTGATTCATACAACAGATTATCCGGCCTGCCGTGCGCTGCGTGGGAACGTCCGGGTTACAAACCGGCGACCCGATTTGTAGGCGGGGGCTCACAAGCGCTGCTGCGCGGTACCGACCCCCTGGCGCTGGTGGCGCGTGCAAACTCCGTCGCATGCCTTTCACGCCCTTTCTCGCCGCATTTTTCTTCGCTCTGACGGGCCTGGTCGCACTGGCCACGCATGCGCAGACCGCATCCGCCGTGTCGCTGGGCACGCAGGCCAACATCCATACACCCGCACCCACCGCTGCCCTGCCCGTCGTGGCACCGGTGGACTTGCTGCGGTATGCAGGCACCTGGTATGAGCAGGCCCGCCTGCCCAATCGCTTCCAGCGCAGTTGCACCGGCCAGGTGACAGCGCACTATGACGTCCAACCCGACGGCAATGTGCGCGTGACCAACAGCTGCGCCCAGGCAGACGGCAGCACCGAGACAGCCCAGGGAATTGCTCGTGTGGTACCGGTGGCAGGCCAGCCCGCTGCTGGCCGGCTGGAAGTGAGCTTTGCACCGCGCTGGCTCAGCTGGGTACCTGTGGTGTGGGGTGACTACTGGATCCTGCAGCTGGATGCCGGTTACCAGGTTGCGCTGGTCGGCACGCCCAACCGCGAGTACCTGTGGGTGCTGTCACGCGCGCCGCAGATTGACGCGGCGCGCCTGCAAGCGCTGCTGGACTACGCCCGCGACACGGGTTTCGACACAACCGGTGTGGTGCGTACCCCTTCGGTGCCAGCGATCGCGCTGCGCTGACGCCGCTCAGGCCACCGACACGACAGACACACCATGGTCGGCCAGGCTCAGGCCCACCCCGTCACCCGGCGACAGCACATCGGTCAGGTTCGGTGACACCACAAAAATTTGCCCCAGACCGGTATTGAACGTGTATTCATACACGTTGCCCAGGTAGGCCGATTTGATGCAGGTGCCGTGCAGGCCGGTGCCATCGCGGTGAATGATCCAGGCCTCGGGCCGCACAGCCGCCTTGACCGGGCCGGCGGCCACTGGCCGGCGCGCCGTCAGCGTCAGCGGCCCCAGTGACACCGTGCCGTCAGCGCCTGCGATGGCCGGGAACAGCATGGCCTCACCCATGAAGCCCGCGACAAACTCTGACTGCGGGTATTCGTACAGGTCCTGCGGCGTGCCGCGCTGCGCGATCAGGCCCTGGTTCATGACGATGATCTGGTCGCTGACCGCCAGTGCCTCGCTCTGGTCGTGCGTGACGTAGGCCACCGTGAGCTGCAGGCGCTGCTGCAGTGTGCGGATTTCCTCGCGCATCTCGCGGCGCAGCCGCGCATCTAGGTTGGACAGCGGCTCATCAAAAAGAAGCACCGCCGGCTCCAGCACCAATGCCCGGGCAAGCGCCACGCGCTGCTGCTGGCCACCCGACAGTTCGCTGGGCAGGCGGTCATCAAAGCCGACCAGCCCCACATTGCGCAGCGCCTCCCCGGCCTGCGGGCGGGCAGCGTCCTTGGCGATGCCGGACATGCGCAACCCGTACATCACGTTCTCCACCACGCTCATGTGCGGGAAGAGGGCGTAGCTCTGGAACATCATGCTCACGTTGCGCTGCGCCGGGCCCAGAGTCGTCACATCCTTGCCTGCAATGATGATCTGGCCCGACGTGGGCGACTCCAGCCCCGCGATCATGCGCAGCGTGGTGGTCTTGCCGCAGCCTGATGGTCCCAGGATGGTCGTCAACGTGCCGCGTGGCACCTCAAAGCTGATGCCCTGTACCGCCAGCGGCGCCGACGGGTCCGTGCCATACCGCTTGGTGACGTTCTTGAAAACGATGCCCGAATCGCTCATCAGTGCATTCCTTGTGTGTTGTTGATTTTTCTGCGCCCAAGTTTCCGTTCGCCCACCACGAACTGGATCAGGGCGGTAGCCATCGACATCAGGATGATGAGCACCGTGCAATAGGCCAGCGCCACACCATAGTCCCCATTGCCCACGCGGCCGATGATGTAGGTGGTGGCCAGCTCGTTCTCGGCCGTGACCAGGAAGATCACGGCGCTGACCGTGGTGATGGCCCGCACGAAGCTGTACACCAGCGCCGCCACCAGGGCAGGCTTGAGCAAAGGAAGCACCACATGGCGCAGCGTCTGCACGCTGTTGGCACGCAGCATCAGCGATGCTTCATCCAGCGACCGGTCCAGCTGCTTGAACGCCGCCGTGCCCGCGCGCACGCCCACTGGCAGGTTGCGGAACATGAAGCACAGCACAATGATCAGCGCCGTGCCGGTCAGCTCGAACGGCGGCACGTTAAAGGCCAGGATGTAGCTCACACCCAGCACGGTGCCGGGGATGGCAAACGCCAGCAGGGCCGAAAACTCGAACGCGCCCTGCCCGCGAAATTCAGTGCGCGCCAAAAGCCACGCAATCAGCAGCCCCACCGTGGCCGTCAGGGGCGCCGAGATGGCCGCGAGCTTGATGGTGGTGAAGAACGAATTCCAGGCCGTGCCGGCCCACACCATGCCAAATTCACCCCACTCCAGCGAGAACGCCGTACGGAAGTGGTTGAGCGTGATCGTGTAGTCGCGTCCCCAGGTCTGCACAAAGCCACCCGCAAAGGCAAAAAGGTACACCACCAGCGTGAACGCCATCCACGGCAATGCCACGCCATACACCAGGCGGCGCACACCGGCGGGCAACGGCATGGCAATGCCGGAATCGCCCTTGCCCGACACCGTGGTGAAGTTCTGCTTGCCCAGCAAGCCACGCTGGATGGCAAACACAGTGAGCGCAAACACCGTAAGGACCCACGCCAGCGACGCCGCGCGCCCCTGGTCGTACTGCGCGCCCACGATGGCAAAGAAGATTTCGGTGGACAGCACAGAGAACTGCCCGCCCACCACGATCGGGTTGCCAAAGTCGGCCATGCTCTCGATAAAGCCCACCAGGAACGCATTGGCCAGGCCGGGCTTGAGCAACGGCAGCGTCACCGTCATGAAGGTCTGCTGCGGGCTTGCGCGCAGGGTCTGCGCGGCTTCTTCGAGGCTGGGTGCCACGCCTTGCACCACGCCGCGCATGATCATGAAGGCAATGGGTGTGAAGGCAAAAGTCTGCGCGATCCACACGCCGAACCAGCCGTAGAACCAGCGCGTGGGCGGGATGCCAAATGCCCATTCCAGAAACTGGTTTGCCACACCGGCACGGCCGAACAGCAGGATCAGGCCCAGGCCCACCACGAACGGCGGCGTGATGATGGGCAGCATGGCCACGATGTTCAGCGGCCGGCCGTAGCGTTTGGAGGTGCGCTCGGCCATCAGCGCCATCAATGTACCCAGCAGTGTGGTGCTGGCCGCCGTCATGAGCCCCAGAAACAATGTGTTCCACGCCACACCACAGCGCTGCCCTCCCGTGACGCAGCCCAAGCCAAAGTTGCGTTCACTGGCCACGCGATCCACGATGGCGCCCAAAGCAAAGCCGCCGTCCTCCAGCACAAACGCCGCGCTCAGCGCCTTCAATACCGGGAACAGGATGAACAGCGCCAGCAAGCTGCCGCAGCCCAGCACAGCGGCGGCCACGAACAGGTCGCCCTTGAAATAACCACGCCGCGCCATGCCGAACGAGGCCAGCATGAGCAGCGCGGTCAGCACCACAAAGCCGCCCCAGCCGACGCCGGGCTGGCGCGCAGCCAGCTCACCAAAGGCGGCGGTCAGGGATTCAAAGGCCCAGCCCCGTGCGCCGATGGAAAAGCCGCTGACCAGCAACCCCAGCAGCCCCAGGCCGCCGCCGGCCATCAGCACCGCGCCCTGGCGGCGCCCCGGCTGCAGGCAGGCCCCCATGGCGGCCAGCAGCAGCCCGGCAAAACCAAGCCACAGCCACGGCCGGCCGTAGCGCGCCGCCTGCAACAGGCCGTTGCCAGCCTGCTCTTGCGAGAACACCTGCGGGATCAGGCGCAGCCCGTTGGCGTCCTGAATGGCATACCAGGGTAAGGCCAGGTAGGCGAGCACGCCCACGGCCACCCAAAGCCACAAGGGCTTGTTGACAGAAAGTTTCATGATGAGCGATGCCGTGCAGGTCGCGGGCGTTCAGCAGCGGGAAGGTTCAGCCGGTGTGGTTCAGCGCGACTGGTTCTGCACTTCCTTTTCCCACTTGGCGATCAGGCGTCGGCGCTCGGCGCTGGCGCCGTACTTGGCATAGTCATAGTTGATGAGCTTGATCTTGGCCGGGTCGGTCATGCGCGGGTCTTTGGGCACCTTGGCATTGCTGGGCAGCTGGAACTGCTTGGCTGCCAGGCCAAACTGCTGGCCGCCGGGCGTGAGCGCCCATTCGTAGAACTTCTTGGCAGCCTCGGTATTGGGGCCGCTTTTGACGATGCTCATGGAACCCACTTCAGCGCCGGTACCCTCAGACGGTGTGGCCGAGCCCACCGGGAAACCATTCACGGCCTCGGTCGTCACATCGTGCACAAAGCTGATGGATACAGTGGTCTCGCCCCGTGCCGCGGCCTTGACAGGCGCCGTGCCCGAGCGCGTGTAGGTGCTGACGTTCGGGTGCAGCTTCTTCATGTAATCAAAGGCCTTGTCTTCACCCATCAGCTGCACCAGCGTGGCGATCATCGTGTACGCCGTGCCGCTGGACGCCGGGTTGGCCATCTGCACCTCACCCTTGAATTCGGGCTTGAGCAGGTCGGCCCACGACGCAGGCGCCTTGACCTTCTTTTTGGCGAGCAGTTCGTTGTTGAAGCCAAAGCCCAGCGGGCCCAGGTACACGCCCACGGTGCGGTATTTGGAATCTGCCGCCTGCTTCTGGGCCCAGGCATGCAGGTCCTTGATCTGTTCGGACTTGTATTCCAGCGTCAGCCCCTGTTCGGCCGCCTGCAGGTGCGGGTCGCCGGTGCCGCCAAACCAGATGTCGGTCTTGGGGTTGGCTTTTTCGGCATTGAGCTGCGCCAGCGCTTCGCCTGAACCTTTGGCTGTCATGTTGACCTTCACGCCCGTCGTGCGCGCATAAACGGTGGACATCAGGTTGCACCATTCGGCCTGGACCGAGCAGATGATGTTGACCTGACCCTGCGCCGATGCGCCGAACGAAGCGGCAGCAACGGCTGCGGCAATGGCAATCTTCTTCATGGAACCCTCGTAGTAATTTGATTACCGACGCAGGATAACTTTACGCTCCGAAACGCCTATGGGGGAAAACACCAGATCGTCACACAACTGTCATCGATGCACATGAAACTAAGTTACATTACCGATCCAACCCCAAGGCACCCATGAGTTTTGACCTCGTCTTGTTTGGCGGCACCGGCGACCTGGCCTGGCGCAAGCTGATGCCCGCACTGTTCCAGGCGTTTCGCCACGGCACGCTGCCCGCTGAGGGCCGCATCATCGGTGTGGCGCGCGATGACCTGGATGACGCCAAGTACCGCGCACTCATCGAAGCCAGGTTTCAGGACGTCGAAGGTGCCAAGCGCCCCAGCCCCGAAGAATTCGCGCGTTTTGCGTCTTTGCTGCATTTTGTACGCATGGACCTTTCGCGCCCCGGCGACTACGAGCGGCTGGCCGCCACACTCAAGCAGCGCAACGCCCAGACCGTGGTCATGTACCTGGCCACGGCACCCACGCTGTTCACGACCGTCTGCGAGCAGCTTGCCGCCGCCGGGCTGAACACCGCACAGACGCGCATCGTGCTGGAAAAGCCGCTGGGCCACGACCTGGCATCCAACCGCGCCATCAACGACACCGTGCGCCACGCGTTCAGCGAAAAGCAGGTGTTTCGCATCGACCATTACCTGGGCAAGCCCTCGGTGCAAAACCTGTTTGCGCTGCGATTTGGCAATGCCTTGTTCGAGCCTTTGTGGCGGCGCGAAACGATTGCCAACATCCAGATCACCATTGCCGAGGACCTGGGCGTGGAAAAGCGCGGCGCGTTCTATGACAACACAGGCGCCTTGCGCGACATGGTTCAAAACCATGCGCTGCAGCTGGTGTGCGCCATCGGCATGGAGCCGCCCATCAACGCCCACGCCGACGCCATCCGTGATGAAAAGCTCAAGGTGCTGCGCTCGCTCAAGGCCTGGAGCGCTGAGACCCTCGCCCAGCACGCCGTGCGAGGCCAGTATTCGGCTGGCAACGCAAACGGCGTGGCTGTGCCGGCGTATCGCAGCGAGCCCGGCGTCAACCCGGCCAGCAATACCGAGACCTTCGTGGCGCTGCGCGCCGAGATCGCCAACTGGCGTTGGGCAGGCGTGCCGTTTTACATACGCACCGGCAAGCGGCTGGCCGGGCGCGATGCGCGCATCGTGGTGAACTTTCGCCCTGCGCCGCATGCAATTTTTCATACGCCACCAGGCGCGGCCAACAGCCTGGTCATCAACCTGCAGCCGCGAGACGGGCTGGAACTGCACCTGCTGGCCCAAGGGCAGGACAGCCGACACAGTGGGCGCTCTGCTGCGCCGTCACTGGCGCCGGTACATCTGGATCTGGATTTCGACAAGCGCTTCGGCGCCGAACGCGTGGGTGCCTACGAGCGGCTGTTGCTGGATGTGATCGACGGGCGGCTCAACCTGTTTGTGCGCAGCGACGAGCAGGAAGAAGCCTGGCGCTGGGTTGAACCCGTACTGGAGCACTGGCGCAACGATGCAGCCGGCCCGCGCCTGTACGCCGCAGGCACCTGGGGCCCCAGCGCCGCCAGCGCCATGATCGCCCGCGATGGTTACTGCTGGAGCGAGGAATGCTAGACCGCATCAAGGCGTCCTTGCCGTCGCTGGCCCCGGCTGAACAACGCGTGGGCCGCCTGGTGCTGGCCGACCCGCGCTCTTTCGCCAACCTGCCCGTCAGCGAGCTGGCTGACCGCGCCCATGTGAGCAAGCCCACCGTGGTGCGTTTTTGCCGCAGTGTGGGCTATGACGGTCTGTCCGACTTCAAGCTCAAGCTGGCGGGCAGCGTAAGCGAGGGCGTGCCCTTCATTCACCGCAGCGTGGACGCTGACGACAAGACGGGGGACGTGCTGGTCAAGGTGATCGACAACGCCGTGGCCGCCTTTCTGAAGTACCGCAACGATGCATCAACCTTTGCCATCGAGAAAGCCGTAGAGGCACTGGCCGGCACGTTCAAGACCGGCAAGCGCATCGAATTCTTTGGCGTGGGCAATTCGGGCATCGTGGCGCAGGACGCCCAGCACAAATTCTTTCGCCTGGGCGTCAATACCATCGCCTACAGCGACGGGCACATGCAGGTCATGAGCGCGTCGCTGCTGGGCCCGGGCGACTGTGTCGTGGTGGTGTCCAACTCGGGCCGCACCCGCGACCTGATGGACGCCTGCGATATCGCGCGCAAGAACGGCGCCACCACCATCGTGATCACCGCCACCGGCTCGCCGCTGGCGTCCGCCGGGCACATCCACCTGGCGGCCGATCACCCGGAGGGCTACGACCGCTACAGCCCCATGGTGTCGCGGCTGCTGCACCTGATGATCATTGACGTGCTGGCCACCACGGTGGCGCTGCGCATCGGCGGCACCCGGCTGCAACCACTGCTGCGCGAGATGAAAAACAATCTGCGCAACAAGCGGTACGCCTGAACCACCCCCGAAACGGCCTGCGGCCGCTTCCCCCTCAAGGGGGCACCACCAGCGGCCCGGCGGAGCCGGTTCCGCGGTGGCCCGCGCGTAAATCCCGCGGGCCCGGGAACCCGGGCATGTTGCTAGATGCGGCCTTCCTCGACGGCGTGGCAGGCGATCTTTACGCCGCGGATATCCAGCAGCTTGGGCCGCTCGGCCTTGCAGCGGTCGTTGGCGTGCTGGCAGCGTGGGTGAAAGGTGCAGCCGGTGGGCGGGTTCAGCGGGTTGGGCACTTCGCCGCTGACCGGTGTGCGCTGGCGGCCGGTGTCGTGCATCTTGGGGATGGCGTCCAGCAGCATGCGCGTGTAGGGATGCTTGGGATTGGCAAACAGCTCCTGCTTGGGTGCCAGCTCCACCAGACGGCCCAGGTACATCACACCAACCTCGTCGCTCACGTGGCGCACCACCGCCAGGTTGTGCGAGATGAACAGGTAGGTCAGGCCCTGCTTTTGCTGCAGGTCCTTCATGATGTTCAGCACCTGCGCCTGCACCGACACGTCCAGCGCGCTGGTGGGTTCGTCGCAGACCAGAAATTCCGGCTCGGTGGCCAGGGCACGCGCGATCGAGATGCGCTGGCGCTGGCCGCCGCTGAACTGGTGCGGGTACTTGACCATGTCCAGCGGGCTCAAGCCTACGGACTTCAGCAGTTCGCCCACGCGCTGTTTGAGCTGGGCGGGGTCGGTGATGATGTCGTGCTCTTTCAGAGGCTCGCCCACGATGTCTTCCACGATCCAGCGCGGGTTCAGGCTCGCGTACGGGTCCTGAAAAATCATCTGGATGCGCCGGCGCAGCTTGCGCCCCTCGGGCGTCTTGAACGCCGCATGGGCGTCCTGCCCGTCAAAGGTCAGGCCGCCGCGCGTGGGCTCGTACAGGCCCACCAGCAGGCGCGCCACCGTGCTCTTGCCGCAGCCCGATTCGCCCACCAGGGCCAGGGTCTTGCCCTTCTGGATTTCAAAGCTCACGCCGTCCACGGCATTGAGCAGCTGGCGCGGGCGGCGCTCGATGACGCGGTTGAGCCAGGGAACCGAGACGTCGAACGTTTTTGCCAGGTCATGTGCCTGGACCAAAGCCTTGGTGTCACTCATCGCACGCCCCCACTCTCATGCAGCCAGCACGCAGCGCGCGTGGCGCCGGCGGACATCAGGTCGGGGCGGTCCACCTTGCAGCGGTCAAAGGTCTTGGGGCAGCGCGGGTTGTAGGCGCAGCCGGCGGGAATGGCGTTCAGGCGGGGCATGGCACCGTCAATCTGGTTCAGGCGTTCACGGTCCACCGTGATGTCGGGAATGGCCGCCATCAGCCCCTCGGTATAGGGGTGGGCGGGCTGGTTGATGACTTCGTGCACCGGGCCGATTTCGGCAATGCGCCCGGCGTACATCACGGCCACGCGGTCGCATGTTTCAGCAATGACGCCCATGTCGTGGGTGATCAGCATGACGGCGGCGCCACGGTCCTTGCAGATGCGCTTGAGCAGCTGGATGATCTGCGCCTGGATGGACACGTCCAGCGCCGTGGTCGGCTCGTCGGCCACGATCAGCTTGGGCTCGGCCGCAAGAGCCAGGGCGATCACCACGCGCTGGCGCATGCCGCCGCTGAACTGGTGCGGAAAGTGGTCGATGCGCTCGGCTGCACCCGGAATGCCGGTGTCTTCCAGCAGGCTGATGGCGCGCTTGCGCGCCTCATCGTGGCTGACAGGCAGGTGGGTCTGGATGGTTTCGGTCAGTTGCCGGCCGATGGAATACAGCGGGTTCAGCGAGGTCAGCGGGTCCTGGAAGATCGCGCCGATCTTGCGGCCACGGATGTGGCGCATCTGCTCATACGGCAGGTTGTCGATGCGCTGGCCTTCCAGCAGGATCTGGCCGCTGGCCACGCGTCCCGGTGGCTCCAGCAGGCCGATGATGGCGGCGCCCGTCAGGCTCTTGCCCGCGCCGGACTCACCCACCACACCCAGGATCTCACCGGGCGCGATGGCAAAGGAGATGTCGTCCAGCGCGCGCAGCGTGCCGCGGCGGTTGGGGAACTCGACGACGAGATTTTTGACTTCCAGAAGACTCATCGCGGCTTACCTCAGACGGGGGTTGAGTGCGTCGCGCAGCCAGTCGCCCAGCAGATTCACCGACAGGGCAATGGTGATGAGCATGAGGCCAGGGAACACGGTGATCCACCATTCGCCCGAGAACAGGTAATCGTTGCCCACGCGGATCAGTGTGCCCAGCGACGGCGAGGTGGGCGGCACGCCCACCCCCAGGAAGGACAAAGTGGCCTCGGTGATGATGGCCGTGGCCACCTGGATGGTGGCCAGCACCAGCACCGGGCCCATGACGTTGGGCAGCACATGGCGCGCCATGATGCGCAGCGGTGCCACGCCAGTCACACGCGCAGCCTGCACGTATTCCTTGTTGCGCTCAACCATGGTGGAGCCACGTACCGTTCGGGCGTACTGCACCCAGCCGGTCAGCGTGATGGACAGGATCAGCACGCCAAAGGCGACCGAGTCCTGCGCGTTGGGAAACAGCGCACGGCCCACGCCGGCAATCAGCAGCGCCACCAGGATGGGCGGGAAGCTCAGCATCACGTCGCACAGGCGCATGAGCAGGGTGTCGATCCAGCCACCGCGAAAACCCGCCAGCAGGCCAAAGCCCACGCCGATCAGCATGGACAGCAGCACCGACACGGCGCCCACCACCAGCGAGATGCGCGCGCCGTAGAACAGCGCGGACAGAATGTCGCGGCCCTGGTCGTCAGTGCCCAGCAGGTATTTGGTCGTGCCGCCAGTGGACCACGACGGCGGCAGGCGTGCATCGCTGAGCTCCAGCGTGACCAGATCAAAAGGGTTGTGGGGTGCGATCAACCCGGCAAATGCCGAACAGAACACGCAGATGAAGGCAACCAGCGCCGCGGCCATGGCCATCGGAGAGGTGCGAAAGCTGTAGCCGACATCACTGTCGAGCCAGCGGGCGAGGACTTTTTTCATTGTGGGCGAAAGAACTGCGGGGCGCCACACGGCTTGTGGCCGGCGGCGCCCGTCGCGGATTCAGCGGCTTACTTCTTGATGCTGATCCACTTGTAGGGCATGAAGTTGTCGGCCAGCTGGACCAGCTCTACCTTCTTGGACATGCCCCAGGCCAGCGCCTGCTGGTGCAGCGGCAGGTGGCCGATGTCGGCCGAATGCGCGTCAAACGCCTCCTTGATCATGGCGTCGCGCTTGCCCTTGTCGGTTTCGGACTGGATCTTTTTGGTCAGCTCGTCCACCTTGGGGTTGCAGTAGGCACCCAGGTTGAACTGGCCGGCGCCCTTGTCGTCCACGCAGGCCATCAGGGCATTCAGCGCGTTGTGCGCGTCATAGGTGCCCGGCGTCCAGCCCAGCAGGTAGAAGCTGGTGTCGCGGCGCAGGATCTTGGGGAAGTAGGTGCCCTTGGTCTCGGCGGCCAGGTTGATCTTGACACCAATGCGCGCCAGGTTGGCGGCCACCGTCTGGCAAATGCGTGCGTCGTTGACGTAGCGGTCGTTCGGGCAATTCAGCGTCACTTCAAAGCCGTTGGGGTAGCCTGCGTCGGCCAGCAGCTTCTTGCCAGCCTCTGCGTCGTACGGCAGGCGCTTGTTCTGCGCGTCGCTGAAGCCGTTGATGCCCGGGCCCACCATCAGCGCGGTGGGGTTGGAGGCACCGCGCATGACCGTGCGCTTGATGCCGTCAATGTCGATGGCCTGGTAGAAGGCCTGACGCACGCGCTTGTCCTTGAAGGGGTTCTTGCCCTTCACGTTGGAGTACAACAACTCGTCACGCTTTTGGTCCATGCCCAGGAAAATGGTGCGCAGCTCGGGGCCGGCCAGCACGCGCGCATTGGCGGCAGCGTTGATGCGGTCGATGTCCTGCACCGGCACAGGCTCCATCACATCGACCTCGCCCGACAGCAATGCGGCCACGCGGGTGGCGTCGTTGCCGATGGGCGTGAAGATCACCTCACTGACGTTGCCGTCAATCTTGCCCCAGTAGTTGCCGTTGCGCACGAAGGTCGTGCGCACGTTGGGCTGGCGCTCGCGCAGGCGGTACGGGCCGGTGCCGTTGGCGCGGAAGGATGCTGCGTTTTCAATGCCCTTGCGGCGGTCCACCGGGCGCTGGGCCTGGTTGGTTTCGGACCACTTCTTGCTCATGATGTAGACCAGCGAGATCACGTCGGGCAGGATGGGAAACGGTGCCTTTGTCTCGATCTCGACGGTGAAGTCGTTGACCTTGCGCACTTCCTTGAAATCGTTGGTGTAGCTCTTCATGTCCGAGCCATCCACCTGAGTGCGCGCGAACGAGAACAGCACGTCATCGGCGCTGAAGGGGGTGCCGTCATGGAACAGCACGCCCTTGCGCAATTCGAACCGCCACACGGTGGGCGAGGTCTGCTTCCAGGACGTGGCCAGGCCGGGCGCCAGGCTCAGGTCCTTGTTGCGGCCAACCAGACCTTCATACACGTTGCCGGTGACGGTGAGCTGCAACGACTCGTTGAGCGAGTGCGGGTCCATGGACAGCGCGTCGCCCTGGTTGGCAATGCGCACCGTCTGGGCGGATGCACCCAGGCTCATGGCGGCCACGGCGCAGAACACTGCGGCCGGGATCAGGTTGCGTTTGAGTTTCATCTTTGGCTCCTTGTGCAAGGGATGACGGTTGGAAAAAGAAAAAGCGCTTTCACGCATGAAGGACGGGGCCAGCCAGCGGCATGGACTGCTCGATCAGGCCGGCATGCAAGGCAGAGCCCAGCGGGAGGATGTCGTCATTGAAATCGTAGCGGCTGTTGTGCAGGAAACAGCTGCCCTCGCCGCCCTGACCGATGCGCAGGTAGGCGCCAGGCTTGACCTGCAACATGAAAGAAAAATCTTCGGCGCCCATGCTGGGCTCCATGTCGCGCACCACATGGTCCTCGCCCACCAATGATTGCGCCACGTCAGCGGCAAACATTGCTTCGCGTGGTGAATTGACAGTAGCCGGGTAAATGCGCTCGTACTTCACGCTCGCGGTCGCGCCAAACGCCAGCGCCACGGCGCTGCACAACTCGTGCAGGCGGCGCTCGACCAAATCCTGCACTTCTGGGTTGAAGGTGCGCACAGTACCCACCAGCGTGGCCTTGCCGGGCACCACACTCATGGCGCCCAGGTCGCCCGCCTGCATGCCACACAGGCTGATGACCGCGCCCTCTACAGGACGCACGTTGCGCGACACGATGCTTTGCACTGCCGTAATGATGTGGCCGGCCACCAGCACCGGGTCTACCGTCAGGTAGGCATGCGCGCCGTGGCCACCCTTGCCCGTGATGTCGATGGTGATGCGGTCAGCGGCGGCCATCATGGCGCCAGGGTTCAGCCCCACGGTACCCGGGCGCATGCCGGGCCAGTTGTGCATGGCATACACCGAATTGACCGGGAAGCGGTCGAACAGGCCGTCTTCAATCATGGCCTTGGCGCCAGCAAAGCCTTCTTCGCCGGGCTGGAAAATCAAAACGGCCGTACCGTCAAAGTTGCGCGTCTCGGCCAGGTAACGCGCCGCGCCCACCAGCATCGTCACATGCCCGTCGTGGCCGCAGCCGTGCATCATGCCGGGGCGCGCTGACTTCCATGCGAAGTCGTTGTGCTCGGTCATGGTCAATGCGTCCATGTCGGCGCGCAGGCCTGTCATGCGGCCACTGCCGGACTGGCGACCCTTGATGATGGCGACAACGCCGGTTTTGCCAATGTTGTCGTGGATCTCGTCCACGCCGCACAGCTTCAGTGCTTCCTTGACGCGTCCCGCGGTGTAGACCTCTTCAAAGCCCAGCTCCGGGTGGGCGTGCAGGTCACGCCGCAAAGCGGTCAGCTCGGGATGGAACTGTGCAATGTGCGCAAACGCCCGGCCGTTGGCCTTCAGGCGAGCAGGCTGCGTGAGTGGCGCCAGCATCAATGCCCCCCCGCCTTGCCAAGGCGAAGGCGGGGGTCCACCGCAAAGTACAGCAGGTCAACGATGAGGTTGATCACCACAAAGATCAGCGCAATGAGGCACAGGTAGGCCGCCATCACCGGGATGTCGGCAAACGTCACGGCCTGGATGAACAACAGGCCCATGCCCGGCCACTGGAAGACTGTCTCGGTGATGATGGCAAAAGCGATCAGGCCACCCAGCTGCAGGCCGGTGATGGTCATGACCGGCACCAGCGTGTTTTTCAGCGCGTGGCCGAAATGGATGGCGCGGTTGGACAGCCCGCGGGCCCGCGCGAACTTGATGTAGTCGGTGCGCAGCACCTCCAGCATCTCGGCGCGCACCAGGCGCATGATCAGTGTGAGCTGGAAGATCGCCAGCGTGATGGCCGGCAACACGATGTGGTGCCAACCCTTGGCCTTGAGCAGACCGGTGGTCCACCAGCCGATTTGCATGGTTTCTCCGCGGCCAAAGCTGGGGAACCAGCCCAGCCCCACGGCAAATACCAGGATCAGCAAAATGCCGATCAGGAAGGTGGGCAGCGACACGCCCAGCAGCGAGATCGTCATGAACACCTGACTCAAAAAGCTGCCGCGGCGCAGGGCCGAGTAAACACCCATGGGAATGCCGATCAGCAAAGCCATCAAGGCCGCGACCATTGCCAGCTCGAGCGTAGCGGGAAAGCGTTCGGCAATCAGGCGCGACACCTTGGCGCCCTGGCGCAGGCTCAGGCCAAATTCACCCTGCGCCGCATTGACCAGGAAGTGCCAGAACTGCACGAAGAACGGCTTGTCCAGGCCCAGATCGGCGCGCAATTCGCGGATCTGCTCGGGCGTGGCGTCTTGCCCCAGCAGGAAGACCACCGGGTCGCCCACATACTGAAACAACAGAAAAGCAATGAAAGCGACCGTGATCATCACGATCACGGCCTGGATGAGGCGTTGCAGGATAAAGGCGAACATTCGGTTTTACGCTAACAGGGTGACCGATGCTAGCAGCGCAAATGCCGTGCCAGCACAGGGGTTTCCTTTAGGTTTAAAGAAACTAATGTGCCATGAAAGGGAAGGCCCGCAGGCCTTCCCCGGTCCCATCCTGATCAATTGACCTTGATCAGACGCCAGTCGAGGCGGTTGTCAGCGCGGTGCGTCACGTCCACGTTCTTCTTCAGCGCCCAGGGGATGATCTGGTTGTGAAGGGGAATGTGCGACACGGTGTCGTTGCTCAGCTGCAGGCCTTCGGTCAGCAGGCGGTTGCGCACGGGCAGGTCGGTTTCGGTCTTGATGCGGTCGACCACGATGTCCATGCGCTCGTTCTTGTAACGACCTACGTTGTAGTTGCCGTCACCACCGGTGCCCACGCTGCGCGTGAGCGACTGCAGGCTGTACAGCGCATCAAACGTCGGCACGCCCCAGCCCAGCATGTAGATGCTGGCCTCGTAGCGCTGGATCATGGGGAAGTACGTCACCAGCGGCATGGTGCGCAGCTTGGCCTTCACGCCGACCTTGGCCCACATGGCCGTCACGGCCTGGCAGATTTCCTCATCATTGATGTAGCGGTTGTTCGGGCAGGCAAAGTCCACCTCAAAGCCTTGGGGGTAGCCCGCCTCGGCCAGCAGCTTCTTTGACGTCTCGGGGTTGTAAGGGTGACGCTTGTGCACCCCCTCGGTCCAACCCGCCACCTGCGGCGCCACCAGGGCGCCGGTCGGCTGGCTCAGGCCGCGCATGGTCACGCGGTTCAGGCTGTCGCTGTCGATGGCCTGGTACAGGGCCATGCGCACCTTGACGTCTTTCAGCGGGTTCTTGCCCTTGACGTTGGAGCCCGGCAGCTCGTCGCGGAACTGGTCCATGCCGAAGAAGATCGTGCGGTTTTCAACACCATCAATCACCTTGAGGTTGGGGTTGGCACGCATGCGGCCCAGGTCCTGGGGGCTCGGGTCCAGGATGAAATCCACCTCGCCCGACAGCAAGGCGGCAACGCGCGTGGCTTCAGACTTGATGGGTGTGTAGATGATTTCGGTGACGTTGCTGTCGTTCTTGCCCCAGTAGTTGGGGTTGCGCACCAGCACCAGCTTCTGGTCGGGCTGCCACTCTTTGACCATGTACATGCCCGTTCCCATCGCATTGCGGTGGGCAAAGGTCTCGTCCTTGGTGCGAATGTCCTTGGGCTCGACTGACTTGTTCTTTTCTGCCCAGGCCTTGCTCATGATGCGCAGCTCGGTCAGCTGGTTCAGCAGCACCGGATTGGGGCCTTTCATGATGAAGTCCACCGTGGACTCATTGACCTTGACCACACGGTCAATGCCCTGCGCGTACACGGCGTAGTTGGACGTCTTGGTCATCGCGCGTCCGATGGAATACACCACATCGTCAGCGGTAAAGGGCGTACCGTCACTGAACTTCACACCCGTGCGCAGGTTGAAGCGCACCTGGGTTGGGGAAATTTCGCGCCAGGACGTGGCCAGTTGGGCTTCGGGTTTGAAGGTCTGGCTGTTGTAGTACACCAGGGAGTCATACACGGCCGCATGCACGCCATTACCCAACGCATTGTTTTGCGAGTGGATGTCCAGCGTGGGAATGTCACTGGCGCTGGACCACTTGAACGGTTTGGCCTGCACGGCCGGGGCGGCTGCAATGGCGGCCATGGCAGCAGCGGAGATGAGTGCGAGTTTGAGCTTCATGAAACCCTCTTGAATTGGAAAGAGGCCGACTATGCAGCATGCGTGCCTGCTCCGTCAAAAGGGGTTTCCCGCAAGCCCTGTTGCGCCCGGGACACCCGGGCAGGCGCCAGGGATCAGCGTGCCAGCTGGCTGTGGCTCGCGACCGGCAGCTGCACTGGGCCGTACCAGGCCTTGGCCGATGAACGGGTGTTGTCGCTGTCCGTCATGATGCCAATGCCCACCAGCGCACCAGGGGCTTCACCAAAGGCCTTTTCGTAGTCGGCACGAATGTCCCGCTCGTAGTCCAGCCACTGATTCAAATTGCCGCGGCCGGATTCGACCACCAGCTTGCGAATACGGTCGGTTCGCGGGTTGACGATCACGCTGCCCGCAGCTCGCTTGTTGCACCACACGTACATCAATGTGGCGTAGGGCATTTCTTCGCCGGTCAAAGCCAGTGCAAGCTCAGAGAGGGCTGCGTTGCGCGCTGACAGCCTGGACCTGTCACCCTCAAAAGCCAGAACAATACGAACAGGCGAATCATCAGCTTCACGCAACGCCATGTCCGCTTGCGAGATCAGCTCTGGAACTTTCCAGGAAAACCGCACATTGCCCAGGTCTGCAGGCTCCACGCGCACGGGCTTTCGCACCATGCTGGCCGACGCCAGCGACGTAGCCGCCATCGCATCCCGCCCGTCCTTGCGGGTATAGGCAAATTGTGAACTCGTCTTGCCTGGCAGCGCGTAATGACGCCACTGCCCCTCTTGCAACGAAGACTGCCTTGCCCAAGGTGTAGCAGCCAGCTCCGGCGCGGGCGCCGTATCAGGCACGGCCGAGCATCCAGCCAGTACAGCGAGACACCCCAACCACATCACAACGACACGACAGTTTTGCACGCCTCAAGACCCCAGTTGTTTAAACGTACGTTCTCAAAAAAAAAGCCGCCCTAAGGCGGCTTTTCCAGTCTGCTTGCAAAGCCGGCACAAGGCCAGCGAAGCAATTAGAAGCTGTGACGGATACCGAAATCGTAGCCGGTCGACTTGTCGTTGGCTGCAGTCACGGCGCCGTTCAGGGCTTGGGCTGCGCCACCGCTGTTGCTCGTACGAGCGAACGTGGTGTACAGAGCCGTACGCTTGGACAGGTTGTGCACGTAGCCGATGGCGTACTTGTTGGTCTTGGCGCTCACAGCAGCGTTGTTCTTGCTGCGCGAGTAAGCCAGACGGATTTCGCCAGCGCCCATGGGGATCAGGCCGCCGATCAGGTAGCCGGTTTGGGTCACGTTAGCCGGGGCCGACACGCGGTCACGGTTGTAGTGAGCCATGACCTTGGCCACGCCGAAGTCATACTGGCCGCCAATGTTGGTGGTCTTGATGTCGCCGGTGGCGTAGTTGGTGCTGGAGAAAGCCAGAGCAACGTTGACCGGGCCGGCTGCGTAGCCGAGACGCAGGCCAGCGCCCTTGCCGTCGTCTTCCGTGGCAGCGCCAGTCTGGTTGTTCTCACCCAGGTAGTACTGGATCTGGCCGTAGAAGCCGCCCAGGTTACGGGGCAGGAAGTAGCCCATGCTGTTGGAAGCGCGAACGGTGACGGGGCCGCCGAGGCTGGAGTTCAGGGTCTGGGTGGTGCCCACGCCGTTCGTGCCGAACGGATCGAACACGGTCAGGTTCCAGAATTGCGGGCTGTAGTCACGGCCCAGGCGGATTTCGCCGAAACCACCAGCCAGGCTGACGGTCGAACGACGGTTGAAGGTCAGGCCTTGACCGCCACCAATGCCAGCCACGGCGCCGCCGGTGGTCTGGTTGTTGGTGTTGGTAGCAGCGCCACGGCCGTCGTCGTTGGTCACGCCGGCTTCCAGCCAGAAGCTGGCGGACATGCCACCGCCGAGGTCTTCCGTACCACGGAAGCCCAGACGGCTGGAGTTGTAACCGGAGTTGGTCAGCTGGGTCTTGTCGGAAGAACCGACGCCGCTGCCATTACCAACAGCCAGCGTCGCGTCAACGATACCGAACAGGGTGACAGAAGATTGGGCAGAAGCCACGCCGGCGGTCGCCAGCACAGCCAGAGCAATCAGGGACTTTTTCATTGCAAGTTTCTCCAAGGTTAAACATAGGGCTCCGGTTCGACGGGTTCACTTGAGTGCAGGCACGCAATGTGCTCCCACCGGATCCCCGGGCCAACCTCCTTTTGGGAAGTTGGATGTATTGCAACAGAGCGGGCTTTCTTTCGCAAAGCATTTAGCCTTGCGCGGGCCGTTTCGTTGCACCCCTGCAACATCACCAGCGCTGCGCGTTGACCTTGCGCAACAGTTGCGCGCGGGGTCATTTTGCGCTAGGGCGACACCCTCTCGGACAGAAGGTAAGCTGCAGGCATGGACAAATTTCTCACCGTCGCCGACGCCGCCCTTCGTACCTTGTTCGCCCCTGCACGGCCTTCCAGGGCCTGCCCTGTGGTGCCTGCGGACGAGACCCGGCTGGACCCGGCCGAGCGGGCGCTGTCGGGCGCGCTGATGCGGGTCAATCATGTCGGAGAAGTCTGCGCGCAGGCCCTGTACATGGCGCAGGCAGCCAGCACATCCAATCAAGGCCTGCGCGCACACTTCCTGCAGGCTGCCCGCGAAGAAACCGACCATCTGGCCTGGACCCAGTCGCGGCTGGACGAGCTGGGCGCCCGCCCTTCGCTGCTCAACCCGCTTTGGTATGCGGGGGCATTTGGCCTGGGGTTGCTCGCGGGGCGCTTGGGCGATGCCGTGAGCCTGGGCTTCGTGGTGGAGACAGAAAGGCAGGTTGAAGCGCACCTGCAAGGACATCTGGAGCGGCTGCCTGCCCAGGATCATGCGTCACGCGCCATTGTGGTGCAGATGAAAGACGATGAAGCCGTTCACGCCAGCCAGGCCATGGCTGCGGGCGCGGTGGAGTTGCCCGCTCCGGTCAAGGCACTGATGGCGGGCGCTGCCCGCGTCATGACGACCACGGCCCACTACATCTGAGCCGGGGCGGCCTGCGTCTCAGGATTCGACCAGCTCGAAACTGGTGGTGATCTGCGCCGTCTTGCCCAGCATGATGCTGGCCGAGCAGTATTTCTCGTGGCTCATGGCGATCGCGCGTTCCACGGCGCTGGCCGGGATGCTTTTGCCTGTCACACTGAAGTGCATGTGGATTTTGGTGAATACCTTGGGGTCGGTTTCGGCCCGCTCAGAGGTCAGCTTGACCGAGCAGCCCTGCACATCGTGACGGCCGCGCTTGAGGATCAGTACCACGTCATAGGCAGTACAACCACCCGTGCCGGCCAGCACGGTCTCCATGGGGCGCGGCGCCAGGTTTTGCCCGCCGTTGGCAGGTTTTGCGGCATCCGGGGCGCCGTCCATCATCAAGGTGTGGCCGCTGCCGGTTTCTGCCAGGAACCCCATGCCAGAGCGCGCACCCGTGGCACCCGTCCAGCTCACTGTGCATTCCATCATTTCATCGTACCTTTATCAAATCTGCTTGCGCCGAATAAATTCAGCTAATAGTGCCGACTTTGTCTCGATATGAAACCAGCCACGATGTTGCGTCGCAGCAAACCGTGGCTATACTGGCCTCAAGCATAAGGGTTTTCCTTCATGCACTGGTTGTCTCCTCCACCTTCTCCTTTGGTGGATTCAGCCCCCGGGTCGCAAGTCCCGGGGGCTTTTTTCTGTCCGGGGCCCGCCGGACTTCAACCTTTATCATCAGCGGCCCATGACGAAACACCTCAAGCCCGCCGACTACCTCAAGAAAATCCTCACGGCGCGCGTCTATGACGTTGCCGTGGAGTCAGCGCTGGAGCCGGCCAAAAACCTGAGCCGGCGCCTGCACAACAAGGTGTTGCTCAAGCGTGAAGACCAGCAGGCCGTGTTCAGCTTCAAGCTGCGTGGCGCCTACAACAAGATGGCGAACCTGCCGCCGGCCCAGCTCCAAAAGGGCGTCATTTGCGCCTCGGCCGGCAACCACGCCCAGGGCGTGGCGCTGTCGGCGCACAAGATGGGCGTGCGATCAGTGATCGTGATGCCCGTGACCACGCCGCAGATGAAGGTGGATGCGGTGCGCGCCCTGGGTGGCGAGGTGGTGTTGCACGGCGAAAGCTATTCCGACGCGTACACCCATGCCGTCCAGCTGGAAAAAAAACAGGGCCTGACCTTTGTGCACCCGTTTGACGACCCCGACGTCATTGCCGGCCAGGGCACGATTGCCATGGAGATCCTGCGCCAGCACCAGGGTCCCCTTGACGCCGTGTTCGTCGCCATCGGCGGCGGCGGCCTGATCAGCGGCGTGGCCAACTACATCAAGGCCGTGCGCCCCGAGGTCAAGGTCATCGGCGTGCAGATGAATGACTCCGACGCCATGGCCCGCTCTGTCGCCGCCAAAAAGCGTGTGACACTGAGCGATGTGGGCCTGTTTGCCGACGGCACAGCCGTCAAGCTGGTGGGCGAGGAAACCTTTCGCGTGGCGCGCGGGCTGGTGGATGACTACGTGATCGTGGACACCGACGCGGTGTGCGCGGCCATCAAGGACATTTTTGTAGACACGCGCAGCATCGTCGAGCCCTCGGGTGCGCTGGCGGTCGCGGCCATCAAGCAGTACGTGGCCACCCACAAGACCAAGGGCGAGACCTACGCGGCCATCCTGTGCGGAGCCAACATGAACTTCGACCGCCTGCGCTTCGTGGCCGAGCGCGCCGAGGTGGGCGAGGAGCGCGAGGCGCTGTTTGCCGTGACCATCCCCGAGGAGCGCGGCAGCTTCCGGCGCTTTTGTGAACTGATCGGCAGCCTGCCGGGCGGCGCGCGCAACGTCACCGAGTTCAATTACCGCATCAGCGATTCGGCCCAGGCCCATGTGTTCGTGGGCTTGACCACCCACGGCAAGGGCGAGAGCCCCAAGATCGCGGCCAATTTCAGCAAGCATGGATTTGCCACGCTGGACCTCACGCATGACGAGCTGGCCAAGGAGCACATCCGCCACATGGTGGGCGGCCATTCGGCGCTGGCCAAAGACGAGCGCCTGCTGCGTTTTGTATTCCCGGAGCGGCCTGGCGCGCTGATGAAATTCCTGAGCCTCATGCGTCCGGGCTGGAACATCAGCCTCTTTCACTACCGTAACCAGGGCGCCGATTACGGCCGCATCCTCGTGGGGCTTCAGGTGCCCAAAGCCGATACAAAGGCATTCAATGCGTTCCTGGACACCTTGGGTTATCCCTACGTGGAAGAAACCCACAACCCTGTTTACCGATTGTTTCTGCAGACGTAGCATGTAACAAAAGGTGCGGCGCCCCCGCTGCGCAAGGAGACAGGCCATGTTGAGACTCGGGATCGTGATCGACTCCGCAGCCGAGGTGCCCGCCACCATTCTGGCAAGTCCCCATGTCCGATTGCTGCCCGTCAAGATACGCATAGACGACAAACGCTACGTCGACGAGCGCAAGCCCGACGCCACGCGCGACTTCAATGCGCGCATGCTCGACCTGAAGACCGCCGAGGTGTCACGCTCTGTCCCGCCAGACGAGCCCGAGATCCGCAAATTCATGATCGAGCAGCTGGCCACCGAGTTCGACCATGTGTTCGGCCTGTTCGTCACCTCCACACGGTCCCCGATTTTCAGGAACGCGTTTGAAGCCGCGTCGCGCGTCATCACCGATTCCATGCCCGTGCGCATGCGCGCGGGCATCAAGGGCCCCCTGCTGGTGGAGTGCTACGACAGCCAGAACCTGTTTTCGGGCTATGGCGTGCAGGTGCTGGAAGCCCTGCGCGAATTTGAAGCCGAACCACTGGTGGCCAACATCCGCACCCACATGCAGGCGCTCAGCAAGTCGTCGTATGGCTACCTGGCGCCGTCCAACCTGGACTTCTTGCTGACGCGGGCCCGCGCTCGCGGCGACACCAGCGTGGGCTTTCTGGGCCAGACGGCCGCCAAGGTGCTGGGCATCATGCCAGTGCTGCGCGGCTTTCAGGGCAAGACAGAAGCCGTGGCCAAGGTGCGCGGCGTGGCGGCGGCACGCCAGCATGTGCTGAACCTGGCGCGCCGCGAAGTCGGCCGCGGCGTGCTGGCGCCCTTCGTGGCCGTGAGCTATTCGGGCGACACGGCCGACGTCCTGGCCCTGCCTGAATACCGGTCGCTGGTAACCGAAGCGCAGGCCAAGGGCGTGCAGGTCACGCTGCAGGAAATGGCGCCCACCAACTCGGTCAACACCGGCCCCAACGCGCTGTCGGTCGGCTTTGTGGGTCAGCCGCACGAGGCCGAGCTTTAGCGCCGGCGTAACGGGGCTTTACCATGCGCGGGTGAACTTCCTGCGCCACTACCTGCTTGCCGTCCAGTTCTTTACCCGCATTCCGGTCACCGGCCCACTTGCCGGCTGGGTGGGATTCAGCCCCGCCATGCTGCGCGCCAGCGCCGCGCATTTTCCCGGTGTGGGCTGGCTGGTGGCGGCCGTGGCCTGCGTTGTTTATGCGGCCGCTGCGTTGCTGCTGCCTGCCAGCGCCTTCACACCTTTGGCTGCCGCGGTGGCCTGCACCATCGCCACCGTGCTGCTCACCGGCGGCTTTCATGAAGACGGCCTGGCCGATGTGGCTGACGGCCTGGGCGGCTCCAGCCAGCGCGAGCGGGCATTGCAGATCATGAAGGACTCGCGCGTCGGCGCGTTTGGCGCCATGGCGCTGGCGCTGGCGTTGCTGGCCAAGGTGTCGCTGCTGGCCGTGCTGGGCAGCCAGGGGCTGATGGTGACAGCTGCGGCGCTGGTGGGTGCGCATGTGGCGTCGCGGTTTTTCCCGCTGGTGCTGGTGCGCACGCTGGTGCATGTGGGTGACGCTGACGGCTCCAAGAGCAAACCGCTGGCGGACCAGATCAGCCCCCCAGCGCTGGCCGCGGCAGCCCTGTGGTGCGTGCTGCCGCTGGGCTTGGCCGCATGGGCGCTGGGCATGTGGCCGGTGGCTGCAGGCGTACTGGCAGGCGTTGCCGCCCTGCTGTGGATGGGCCGCCTGTTTGCAAGGCGCCTGCAGGGCTTTACAGGCGACTGCCTGGGCGCCACCCAGCAGGTCTGCGAGATCGCCTTTTACTTCGGCGTGGCGTCCGCCCTGTGATGCGGCTGTGGCTGGTGCGTCATGCGGCGCCGCTGGTGAAGGCGGGCACCTGCTACGGCGCGCTGGACGTGGCCGCGGATGCGCAAGCCACGCAGCAGGCCGCGCAGGCACTGGCGCGGGCGTTACCGCAGGGCGCCGTGTTGCGCAGCTCAAACCTGCAACGCTGCACCCAACTGGCCACAGCGCTTTGTGCCCTGCGTGCCGACCTGTCGTTCACCACCGACAGCCGGCTGCGTGAAATGGATTTCGGCAGCTGGGAGGGCCGTCGGTGGGACGCACTGGATGCGGCCGCGCTGCAAGCCTGGACCGACGACTTTGCCCACCACCGCCCCGGCGGCGGTGAATCCGTCCATGGCTTCATGGCACGTGTAACGCAGGCGTGGGACGAGGCTCCTACAACTGGTACAGACCTGGTCTGGATCACCCACGCCGGTGTGATCCGCGCGGCGACGCTGTTGCACACAGATCAGGTGCCGGTGACGCAGGCCGTGCAATGGCCGGCGGCCGCGTGCGGCTTCGGCCAGTGGCGCGTGCTGGACAGACCTTAGGCCTCAGGCACGCGCGATCCATCGCTGCTGCGCGGCCAGCTTCTGCACGCTGCGCCAGTCGCGGCACTGCGCCGCCACACGCGGCCACACGCGCTGCAACAGCTCACACTCGGCCAGCGTGTCGGCCGCCGCCTGGTGGCGCACCGCGCAGGTGATGCCGAAATGCGCCATCCATTCGTCCAGCGAACGGGCGCGCACGCCCTCGTGCGTCACCGCACACAGGTGCTCGATATCCACCCAGGGGTTCGCCAGCGCCCGGCCCACGTACGCCTGCGCAAACCGGCCGATCAGCGTCTGGTCAAACGCCGCATGAAACGCCAGCAACGGCGATGTGCCCACATAGGCCACAAAGGCCTGCAGCGCTGCAGAGGGTTCCATGCCGTCGCGCTGGCGCTGCGCGCCGATGCCGTGCAGCAGGATGTTGTCGTGGGTGGACGCCACCTCCTGGCGCAGCACCACCTCAAAGCTGTCACCGGGCAGCACACTCAGGCGGCGCGCAGGCCAGTCCACCCGCAACGCAATGGCAGCAATCGCAAGCAACCGGTCACGGCGCGGGTCCAGCCCGCTGGTCTCTACATCCAGCACCACCCAGCGGCCCTCGTCCACCGGTGGCGAACGCGTCCACCAGCTCACCGCTCGTAGTCCAGCTGCAGGCGCTGCTGCAGCGCCCGGGCGATGCGAAACGACTCTTTCAGGATGCGCCGGTCGATGTCGTTCAGGCTCGCCACTGATATGCGGTTGGGGTGAGCGGCGTCCATGGAGTCTTCCAGTTGCACGCGCAGGCGCAGCATCTGCAAGAACTCAAAGCCACCGGTCCATGCCTGGTATTCGTGCGGCGCCAGGCCCAGGCGTGCGCCCACTGCCTCCAGCCGCTCACGCGTGCCGGTGGCCGTCACACCATGGGCCAGCGCGTACAGGCGCGATGCATCCACAAAGATCGCTGTGCCCTGAAGTTTCAGGTCCACCGCGCCCGTGTCGTCCACGTCTATGCTGCCCAGCCAGTTCAGCGGCGCGGCGTGGGTCAGTGCATTCATCGCCATCTGTTTCAAAAAGCGCGGCATGCGCCGCGCCGACTCCACCACCTCGGCGCGCAGCGCCTGCGCCAGGGCGGCGTCGCCCGCCAGCGCGCGAAAGTCAAAGTAGATGCTGGCGTTGAGCAGATCCTGCGGCGCGCCATGCTCTATCCAGTGCGCAAAGCGTTCACGCCACTCGCGCAGCGTCAGGCAGCAGGCGGGCTCGCCGGCCATGATTGCGCCCTTGCACAGTGGGTAGCCGCAGGCGTCCAGCGCCAGGTTCACCGCACGGCCAAAAGCAAGCGCGGCCTCGCGCTGCGCCGGCGTGGTGTCGTCGGGCAGGATCAGCGCGTTGTCCTGGTCGGTGGCCACGGTCTGCTCGCTGCGCCCCTCGGACCCGAGCGCCAGCCAGCACAGCCGCGACAAATCAATTCCGTGTTGCGCGGCCAGGATCTCCAGCAGGCGCTGGGTCAGCACGTCGTTCAGGTGGCTGATCAGCGCGGTGAGCTGGCGCGCCTGCACGCCCTGGCCCAGCAGGCTGCGCGCAAAGCGGCGGATGTCCTGCGCCACCAGCTTCAGGGTGTCCACATCCGGCGCGGCGCGGATCGACGTGCTGACCTGCTTGAGGCTCAGGCGCTGCATGGCGAACAGGTCGCGCTCGGACACCATGCCCACCGCCACACCACCCCTTGTGACCGGTACATGGCGGATGCCGTGGGTTGACATCAGCAGCGCCGCGTCCTGCGCGGTGTGCTCCACGGTCAGGCTGTGCACCGGCTGCACCATCACCTGCGATACGGTTGCATCCAGCGGCACCTGTGCCAGTGCCACCCGGCCCAGCACGTCGTAGCGCGTGAGGATGCCCAGCGGGTGGCCCTGCGCGTCGGTCACCAGCATGGAGCCGATGCGCTTGCCGTGCATGGTCTGCAGCACTTCGCGCAGCGGCGCATCGGGGCCGCAAGTCACCGGCGCGGTGCGCGCCAGCTGGCCCAGCGGCGTTTCCAGGGATTGTTCGGCCAGCGCCTGCGACGAATACGCCACCTGCAGCGCGCGGCGCGACAGCTCCAGAAACTTCAGCACGCGCCCGTTCAGGAAGTCAGCAAACGCCGCGCTGCGTTCTGCCAGCGCGCGCATGGCGTCCACCGGCAGCACCAGCACAAAAGTGTCTTGCACTGCACGGTAACTGGCCGTGACGGCGCGCTGGGCCACGGCGGCGCTGACGGGAAACAGGTCGCCCGCCTCGTACTGGAACGCGCCGCCCGACAGCTCGGCCATGCCGCGCACGCCGGTGACGGCGCCCTGGCGGATGTAAAAAATCTCTGTCACCACGCCACTGGCGGGCTCCACCAGCAGGTCGCCCGGGGCGTAGTAGCGCTGCTGCGATTGCGTGAGGAAATCGTCCAGCGCAGCCGCGTCCATCTGGGCAAAAGGCGGCGAGCGCACCAGTTCCTGGCGCAGGTTGGCCAGCAGGCTGGCCGAAGGGCTGGAGGCGGTGCCTGGTTCTGGAGGAACGCGATCGGCCGCCATGCAGATCTACTTTTTGGGTAGCGGCATTTCCAGCGTGAAGGCCGCTGGCCCGCCGCCAGCGGGCCCCAGCGTGGCGCGCCGCGGCGCGACCGACTGCAACACCAGCCCCGCTTCCACCACGGCGCCCACACGGTAAGGCTTGGCAGGTTTGCCATCTGTCGCGATCAGCGCGGCGCCGCCTTTGAACCGGGTCGACACCACACCCACCAGCGCAAAACGGGTGGACTGCGCAGGTGCGGCCGCAAGGCCGGCACTGGCGACGGCAGGCGTCGCGCCCAGCAGCCGCGCCACAGCCGCCGGATCGGCTGGCACGGGTGGGCCTGCAACCACCGGGGCAGCGGGGGCTCCAGTGGACACGGCCGGCAGCTTCAACCCCCAGAACACCGCACACCCCGCCGCCAGCAGCCACACGGCAAACGAGCCTGTACGGGGCAGCCAGCGGTTATGCACTAGGGTGGACATCGGGCGATTATCATTGATGCGAACCGACGCCAAGGCAGTACCTCACATGACATCAACCCCCTCCCTGCTTCGCCGCGCCGTACGCGGCCTGCAAGCCGGCTTCACCCTGATCGAGCTCATGGTGGTGCTGGTGATCATTGGCGTGCTGGCCGCGCTGATCGTGCCCAATGTGCTGGACCGTGCCGACGACGCCCGCGTGACCGCCGCGCGCACCGACGTGAGCAACCTCATGCAGGCGCTCAAGCTGTACAAGCTGGACAACCAGCGCTACCCCAGTGCCGACCAGGGCCTGCAGGCGCTGGTGACGCGGCCCACGGCCGGCGTGGCGCCCCCCAACTGGAAGCCCTACCTGGAAAAGCTGCCCAACGACCCGTGGGGCCGGCCGTACCAGTACCTCAACCCCGGCATCAAGGGCGAGATCGACGTGATGTCGTTCGGCGCCGACGGCCAATCCGGCGGAGAGGGCAAAGATGCCGACGTCGGCAGCTGGCAGTAGGCTAGCCCCCACGCTCGGCACTGCGTGTCCTCGCGGCCCGGCGGCGGGCATTCCAAAAAAGCTGCGCGGCTTTACGCTGCTGGAACTGATGGTGGTGATCACCATCATCGCGATCGCCTCTGCCGGCGTGGCGTTTGCCATTCGCGACAACTCCGGCACGCAGCTGGAACGCGAGGCGCAGCGCCTTGCTGCGCTGTTTGAATCGGCCCGTGCTCAGTCCCGCGCCAGCGGCATGCCCGTGCGCTGGCACACCACCGACGGCGGCTTCAGGTTTGACGGCGTGCCGCCCAAGGCCTTGCCCGAGAACTGGCTGGGCACCGACACGCGCGTGCTGGGCACGGCCATGCTGGTGTTGGGGCCCGAGCCCATCATTGGCCGCCAGAGCGTGCTGCTGAGCTCCATCAGCGAGCCTTCGCGCACGCTGCGCCTGGCCACCGACGGGCTGCGGCCCTTCACCGTGCAGGCCCCCGACGCGCCATGAAACTGCAGAGCCCCCACGCTCGGCACTTCGTGTCCTCGCTGCCCCCCGAGGAGGCCGTGCCCGCCGTGGGGCGGCCCTGCGGCGGGCGGCAACGCGGCTTCACGCTGGTCGAGGTGCTGGTCGCTTTGGGCATCGTTGCTGTGGCCCTGCTGGCGGGCCTGCAGGCCACCAGCGCCCTGACGCGCAACGCACAGCGCCAGTCTGACGCGCTGCTGGCGCAGGTGTGTGCCGAGAATGAACTCGTCAAGGTGCGCCTGTCCAGACAGATGCCCGGCGTGGGTGACAACACCGTCGCCTGCGAACAAGCCGGGCGCAATTTCAGCGTGACCGTGACCGTGCGCCCCACACCCAACCCCAGCTTTCGCCGCGTGGATGCGCAGGTGCTGGACGAGGCCACGCCCATCCTGCGGCTGTCCACCGTGGTGGGGCGTTACTGATGAAGCCGCGCACCCTACCGCGCTCCCGGCCGCGTTCCCGGGGCTTCACCCTCGTCGAGCTGCTGGTGGCCCTGACCATGATGGCGCTGCTGGCCCTGATGAGCTGGCGCGGCCTGGACGGCATGGTGCGCACCCGAGTGCAGACCGAAGCCCGTGCCGACGAAGTGCTGGCACTGCAGGTGGGCCTGTCGCAATGGGCCGCCGACCTCGACGCCATTGTGCAGACACCGCAGCTCAATGCGCTGGACTGGAACGGCAGCGTGCTGCGCCTGACGCGGCGCAGCAGCGCAGCGGCCACCGACGGTGTGCTGGTGGTGGCCTGGACGCGCCGCGTGGTGGACGGCCGGGGCCAGTGGCTGCGCTGGCAGTCGCCCCCGCTGACCGGGCGCGGCAGCCTGAGCGACGCCTGGCAGCAGGCCTCGATCTGGGCGCAGAACGCCGGCGAAGAGCAAAGGCGGCTGGAGGTCACCGTGGTGCCGCTGGACGAGTGGCAGATCTTTTACTTTCGCGCCGATGCCTGGACCAACCCGCTGTCCAGCGACGCGGCCGGGGGCGCAACGGTGAACCCAGGTAACAACAGCAACATTCCTGATGGCGTGCGGTTGATCCTGCAGTTGCCCGCCGGCCAGGCCCTGGCAGGCAAGCTCACGCGCGACTGGGTCCGCCCCACCGTGAGCGGAGGCAAGACATGAGCCCCCACGCTCGGCACTTCGTGTCCTCGCTGCCCCCCGAGGGGGCCGCGCCCGCCTTGGGGCGGCCCGGCGGTGAACCTGACCCCCACGCTCGGCACTTCGTGTCCTCGCTGCCCCCCGAGGGGGTCGCGCCCGCCTTGGGGCGGCCCGGCGGCGGGCGGTCTCCTCAACCCCAGCCCCGTGGTTCGCGCGGCGCCGCCTTGCTGGCGGCGATGCTCACCGTCGCGCTGGTCGCCACCTTTGCTGCTTCGGCCCTGTGGCAGCAGTGGCGTGCGGTGGAAATCGAAATCGCCGAGCGTGCCCGCGTTCAATCGGCCTGGGTGCTGACGGGCTCGCTCGACTGGGCCCGCCTGATCCTGCGCGAAGACGCGCGCACCGGTGGCGCCGACCACCTGGCCGAGCCCTGGGCCGTGCCGCTGCAGGAGGCCCGGCTGTCCACCTTTCTGGCGGCCAGCGACACCACGGCCGCCACCGACCCCAACAGCACCGACACGCAGGACGCCTTCCTCTCAGGCCAGATCATTGACCTGCAGTCGCAGCTCAACGTCATGAACCTGGTGCAGGGCGGCACGGTATCCGAGCCCTGGCTGCGCACCTTTGCCAAGCTGTTCGAGCTGCTGGGCCTGCCTGCGCAGGAGCTCAGCCGCCTGGTGGAAAACCTGCGCTTTGCGGCCGACACCAGCGCCGACAACCGCTCGGGCCAGTTTGCGCCGCTGATGCCCCAGCGGGTGGAGCAACTCACCTGGCTGGGTCTGTCGCCCCAAACGGTGTCCGTGCTGCTGCCGTATGTGACGCTGCTGCCGGGCACCACGCCGCTGAACCTGAACACCGCCAGCCCCGAAGCGATTTGCGCCAGCGTGCCCACCATGGGCCTGGCGGACGCCCAGCGGCTGGTGACCGAGCGCGACCGCACCCACTTTCGCAGCACCAACGACGCAGGCCGCATCCTGGGCAGCGAAGCCTCTTTTGGTGAAGGCCGCCACAGCGTGGCAACGCGCTTTTTTGAAGTGCGCGGTCGCCTGCGGCTGGACCAGATGGTGGTGGAAGAGCGCTCTGTGCTGCAGCGCGACGGGCTGGACGTGAAGGTACTGTGGCGCGAACGTGGTGTGGTGGACCCCGGCGCGCTGGCGGCCGCCCCGGCGCCAGCCGAGCCACAGCGCTGACGGGCCATCGCCGGCCAGCCCACAGACACGCCACACCACGTCCCTACAATGCCACCCAACCCATGCGCACGCTGATCGTCACCCTGCCCCCGCCCGGCGAAGCCGCCAACGAATACGCCTACGTGCTGTCACCCGACGGCCTGCAGGTGGGCAGCGCCGCCAGTGCCGCCGCTGCCCTGCTACCCCTGCCCACCGGCGCCGGTGCCGAGGTGGTGGCCGTGGTGCCCGCGCGCGCCTTGTCCTGGCACCAGGTGGATCTGCCCAAGGGCACATCGGCTGCATCCCCGCGCCTGCGCGCGGTGCTGGAGGGCCTGCTGGAAGACCGCCTGCTGGACGAACCCGGTGACCTGCATTTCGCGCTGCAGCCCCAGGCCAAACCCGGCGCCCCGGCGTGGGTGGCCGCCTGCGACCGCGCCTGGCTGCGCACTGCCGTGCAGGCGCTGGAAACCGCGCAGCGCCCGGTCAGCCGCATCGTGCCCGAGCTGTGGCCCGGCGAACCCGCCGCGCTGTATGTCACCGGCGAGCCCGGCCGCGCCACCATGATCCTGGCGGACGACAGCGGCGTGGTCATCTGGCCCGTGGCCGGTGAGCTGCACGCCGGTGTGCCCGCCCTGCCCGACACCGTGGCCGTGGTGGCCGAACCGGCCGTGGCCGGCGTAGCCGAGCAGGCCCTGCAGCGCCCTGTGATGCTGCAGCAGGCGCCGCAGCGCCACTTGCTGGCCGCGCAATCGCCCTGGGACCTGGCGCAGTTTGACCTGGCAAGCTCCGGCCGCAGCCGCGCGTTCAAGAAATTTTCCACCGGCTGGGCCGGTTTGCTGCGCTCGCCGCAGTGGCGGGCCGCACGCTGGGGCCTGGTGGCGCTGCTGCTGGCCAACCTGGTGGGGCTCAATGCCTGGGCCTGGATGGAGCGCAGCGCACTCAAGTCCAAGCGCGAACAGATCCGCACCGCACTGACCGGCACCTTCCCGGCTGTGCGGGTGGTGGTGGACGCGCCGGTGCAGATGGAGCGTGAAGTGGCCGCCCTGCGCCAGGCTACCGGCGCCGCGTCGGGGCGCGACCTGGAGTCCATGCTGGCGGCGCTGGCTGCCGCCGCACCGCCCGGGCTGGCACCGACCTCGATTGAGTTCACAGGCAACGAGCTGCGCCTGAAGGGCGCAGGCGCCGCACCGGCCGCGCAACAGGCCGGCCCCAGCCTGCAGGCATTTGGCTACCGGACCAGCAGCGAGGGCGACACGCTGGTGGTGCGCCAGGGGGTAGCGCCATGAGCCGCACCCATACATTGACAGCGCGCTGGGCCCAACTGGCCCCGCGTGAAAAGCTGTTGGTGGGCACCGCCACCGCCGTGGTAGGGGTGGCCCTGCTGTGGTGGGTGGGCATGGCGCCCGCGCTGCAAACGCTGCGCACCGCACCCGGGCAGCACCGCAGCCTGGACACCCAGCTGCAGCGCATGCAGACGTTACAAGCCCAGGCCCAGGCGCTGCAAGCCCAGCCCAAGCAAGGCCATGACGAAGCCCTGCGCGCATTGGAGCTCACCATTCGCCAGCGCTTTGGCACCACGGCGCGCTACAGCATCGGCGCAGACCGCGTGACCATCACCCTGAGCGCCGCCGCGCCCGACACCCTGGCCCAATGGCTGACCCAGGCGCGTGTGAACGCACGCGCCCTGCCGACTGAAGCGCGCTTGACGCGCAACGCCGCCGGCCAGTGGGACGGCACGCTGGTCATGAGCCTGCCGGCGCGCCAGGGCCAGTAACCGCCGTGGCACGGCACAAGCCCCCCATCCTCCCCGGCCAGCGCCCGGGCGCACCCTGGGGCTGGGCCGTGGGTGGCCTGCTGGCGGGCGTGCTGCTGGCCCTGGTGCTGTTTGCGCCGGCACGCTGGCTGGCAGGCGCCGTGCAGCGCGCAAGCCAGGGCAAAGTGCTGCTGGCCGATGCGCGTGGCACCGTGTGGAACGGCACGGCTCGCCTGGTGCTGACCGGGGGCGAGGGCAGCAACGACGCCGCCGCCCTGCCCGGGCGGCTGCAATGGCAGCTGCGCCCGGCCTTCAACGGCATCAGCGCGCGCATTGGTGCCGACTGCTGCACCACCGCCCCTGTGCAGCTGCGCGCCGCGCTGGGCTTTGGCAGCGCCCGCATCACCGTGGCCGATGGCGTGTCGATGTGGCCCGCCGCCGTACTGGCCGGGCTGGGCACGCCCTGGAATACCCTGCAACTGGACGGCGAACTGGGCCTGTCTACACAGGGCCTTTCAGTAGAATGGTCCGCAGGCCGGCTGGCCGTGGGCGGGCGGGCCGAACTGGCCGCAGCGCGCATTTCATCCCGGCTGTCCACGCTGCGGCCCATGGGCAGCTACCGCATCACCCTCACCGGAGGCGCTACGTCAACGCTTGAACTGGCCACGCTGGAAGGCAGCCTTCAGCTCAGCGGCAACGGCCGTTGGGTGGGCTCCCGGCTGCGCTTTGAGGGCATGGCCAGTGCTGCGCCCGAGCGCGAAGCGGCGCTTTCCAACCTGCTGAACATCATCGGACGGCGCAACGGCGCGCGTTCCATCATCACCATCGGCTAGTCAACAGGCCTCCCATGAGAAAACCCCGCTTTGCACTTGTTTACCTGGCCGCCTGCATGGCCCTGGCCGGTGCGCCGCTGGCCGTGCACGCGCAGCGCCCGGGCGAGCCGATCACGCTGAACTTTGCCGGCGCCGAGATTGAAGCCGTGGCCCGCACCATGGGCGTGATCACCGGGCGCAACATCGTGGTGGACCCGCGCGTGAAGGGCACGATGAACCTCAACACCGAAAAGCCGGTGACGCCTGCGGCCGCGTACAACCAGTTTCTGGCGACGCTGCGCCTGTCGGGCTACACGGTTGTGGAAGCCGGCGGCATCTACAAGGTGGTGCCCGAAGCCGACGCCAAGCTGCAAGGCGGCAGCGTGCAAACGGGGCCCGTGGCCATCGGCGGCAGCCAGATCGTCACGCAGATCTTCCGGCTGAGCTATGAGTCGGCCAACAACCTGGTGCCGATCCTGCGCCCGCTGATCAGCCCCAACAACACCATCAACGTGAACCCCGGCAACAACTCGCTGGTGATCACCGATTACGCCGACAACCTGCAGCGCCTGGGCCGCATCATCTCGGCGCTGGACGTGTCCAACGCTACAGACGTAGAGATACTGCCGCTCAAGCACGCCATCGCATCCGACCTGGCACCGCTGGTGGTGCGGCTGATTGAATCGGGCAACAGCGGCTCGATCGGTGCGCCGGCGCCTGCAGCCGGACAGGCCGACACCTCATTTCGCACCACGGTGGTGGCCGAGCCGCGCAGCAACACGCTGATCGTGCGCGCAGCCAACCCGGCGCGCCTGAACCTGGTGCGCGCGCTGGTCGAGCGACTGGACCAACCCACCGCGCAGACGGCGTCGGGCAACATCTACGTCGTGTATTTGAAGAACGCCGACGCGGCCAAGCTGGCCGTGACGCTGCGCGCTGCGCTGTCGGCCAATACGGGTGGCGGTGCCACTGCTGGTGGCGGCGCGCCCATCACCCAGCCCACGCTGTCGGCAGCGGGCGCCAGTGCCGCCACGTCACCGATTGCCGCATCGGCCCAGCCGTCCACCGGCGGGCAGATCCAGGCCGACCCCGCCACCAACTCGCTCATCATCACCGCGCCCGAGCCGCAATACCGCCAGCTGCGCGCCGTGATCGACCGGCTGGACCAGCGCCGCGCGCAGGTGTTTGTGGAAAGCCTGATCGCCGAGGTGAACGCCGACAAGGCCGCGGAATTCGGCATCCAGTGGCAGGGCCCGCTGGGCAAGGCCGGCGACAAGAACATCGGCCTGCTGGGCACCAACTTCAGCATTGGCGGGCGCAACATCATCGACCTGGCCGTGGGCGCAGCCAGCGGCACGGTGGCGCCGTCTACCGGTGGCAACTTTGGCATCGTGCACCGTACCAACGGCGTGTATGTGCTGGGCTTTCTGGCGCGCTTTCTGGAGGCCAACGGCGACGGCAACATTTTGTCCACGCCCAACCTGCTGACGCTGGACAACGAAGAGGCCAAGATCGTCATCGGCCAGAACGTGCCGTTTGTGACGGGCCAGTACACCAACAACAATTCCAGCAGCGGCTCGGTCAACCCGTTTCAGACCATCGAGCGCAAGGACGTGGGCCTGACGCTGCGCGTGAAGCCCCAGATCAGCGAGAACGGCACGGTCAAGCTGCAGATCTTCCAGGAAGTGTCCAGTGTGCAGGCGTCGTCCATCAACTCCGCCACCGGGCTGATCACCAACAAGCGCTCGATTGAATCCAACGTGCTGGTAGACGACGGCTCCATCGTGGTGCTGGGCGGCCTGCTGCAGGACGAATACTCAGGCAACCAGGAAAAGGTGCCCGGCCTGGGCGATGTGCCGCTGTTTGGCAACCTGTTCAAGGGCGAAACCCGCAGCCGCAAGAAGACCAACCTGATGGTGTTTTTGCGGCCCGTGGTGGTACGCGACGCGCAGCAAAGCGACAGCCTGTCGCTGGACCGCTACGACCTGATGCGCCTGAAGCAGGAGCTGGCCCAGCCCGTGCCCAGCCAGGTCGTGCCGGTGAACGAGGCGCCCGTGTTGCCCGCGCTGCCCGGCACGCGGCCGGCCACGGTACCCGCGCCATTGGGTGTACCGGCCCCCGCCAAGCGTTGACAACCCAAGCCATGCGCTACCCGCTGCCCTACACTTTTGCGCGCACCAGCCAGCTGCTGCTGGAAGACGACGGCCAGGACATCACGCTGTGGCACGGCATGGAGCCCGTGCGCAGCGCCTGGAGCGAGGTCATGCGCAAATACGCCGTGCGCTCGGTTCAGCAGCTGGACGCCGCCGCACTGGCCCAGCGCATCAGCGCCGCGTATTCACAGGGTGAATCGAGCGCCGCCACCGTGGTGAGCGAGGTGCAAAACGACGCCGACCTGTCGCGCATGATGCAGGAGCTGCCCGCGGTAGAAGATCTGCTGGAGACCAGCGACGACGCGCCCATCATCCGCATGCTGAACGCGCTGCTGACGCAGGCCGCGCGCGACGGCGCCAGCGACATCCACATCGAGCCGTACGAGCGCACGTCCAGCGTGCGCTTTCGGGTGGACGGCACGCTGCGCGAGGTGGTGCAGCCCAACCGTGCGCTGCACGCCGCGCTGATCTCGCGCCTGAAAATCATGGCCGAGCTGGACATTGCCGAAAAGCGCCTGCCGCAAGACGGCCGCATCAGCTTGCGCATTGGCACCCGCGCGGTGGACGTGCGTGTGAGCACCCTGCCCAGCGCCCACGGTGAGCGCGCCGTGCTGCGCCTGCTGGACAAAAGCGAAAGCAAGCTCAGCCTGGAATCGGTGGGCATGCAGGGCGATGTGCTGCGCCGCTTTGAGCAGCTGATAGCGCAGCCCCACGGCATCATCCTGGTGACCGGCCCCACGGGCTCGGGCAAGACCACCACGCTGTATGCCGCGCTGCAGCGGCTGGACGCCAGCCAGAGCAACATCATGACGGTGGAAGACCCGATTGAGTATGAGCTGCCCGGCATCGGCCAGACGCAGGTGAATGCCAAGATCGACCTGACATTTGCCAAGGCGCTGCGCGCCATCCTGCGCCAGGACCCGGACGTGATCATGATCGGCGAAATCCGCGACTTTGAAACCGCGCAGATCGCCATCCAGGCATCGCTGACCGGCCACCTGGTGCTGGCCACGCTGCACACCAACGACGCCGCCAGCGCGGTAACGCGGCTGACCGACATGGGCGTGGAGCCGTTCCTTTTGAGTTCATCCCTACTCGGTACGCTGGCCCAGCGGCTGGTGCGAAAGCTGTGCAAACACTGTGGTGGCCCGGGCTGCAGCGAATGCGGCCAGACCGGCTACCAGGGCCGCACCGGTGTGTTTGAGCTGCTGGTGACGGACGAAGCCATCCGCGCGCAGATCCACAACCGCGCCTCTGAAGCCGACATCCGCGATGCGGCGCTGAAAGCCGGCATGGTGCTGATGCGCGACGACGGCGAGCGGCTGGTGCAGGAACGCATCACGTCGCGTGAAGAGCTTGTTCGCGTAACGCGCGAGTAGGGCGAGTTAGCACTAGGCTCACCAGGCAGGGGAATGCCCCTTTTTGCCTCGTCGCACAGCCCGCAGCCGTGGCGTTGGGGCGCCTGCGAAACTTTCTCCGGCTGAAAGCGCCTGACGGGACGGTGCCCTGTTCGCGCCACCCCGTCAGGCTTGCGGCGTTCGAGCAGCGGGTCTTCCTGCCACGTTGACCAAAAGCCCGTTGCGGTGGGGCGGCGCTTTCGCCACCGATCAAGAGCCCGGGCGCGAAGCGCGCAGGACCGGCGCACGGGTGGTTATGAAGGGGCGGGGTATCAATCGCCGGGCCGAGCACTGCAGCGGCTCACCCCGAAGGGGGCCGGGCTCTGGTGGCGAAAGCGCCGCCCCGCCGCGACGGGCGTCTACCCCGGAGAAACCGGCAATAGCATTAACAGACCCTTCCTTCGGCCATGCGCTCAGAGACGACGCCAGCCTTCATACGCGGTCCACGCCGCCCCCAGCAGCAACATCGCCCCCGCTGCACGCACCACCCGCAGCTGCAATCTCGGCCGTGTAGCCAGACCCGTCGCGGCGCCCCCCGCAGCCAGAGCGTTCGGTCCGTAAATCAGCGCCTGCGTAAACGCGATGATCACCCACAGCATCCCCGCCTGTACCCAGGCCGCGCCCGCGCCGGGGCGAAAGAACTGCGGGAACACCGCAAACATGAACAGGTACGCCTTGGGGTTGAGCAGGTTGGTCAGCGCGGCCTGGCGAAAGGTGGCCCAGCCTGATGTGGCCGCCTGCGCCGTGGGCAGCGCGCCTGCGGCCGACCGCATGCGCAGCAAGGTGATGCCGATCCACGCGATGTAAGCGGCGCCGGCCAGCAGCATGGCGTTGAACAGCGCGGGCACCATCTGCAGCACCAGGCCGATGCCTAAAGCCGACGCCGCCACGTGCACCACCGCGCCGGCAATTACGCCGGCCACCGCCAGAAGCCCACGGCGCGGGCCCCCGGCCAGGGCATTGGCCGCGATGAAGGCCATGTCCATGCCCGGCAGCACGACGATGCCCAGAACCATGAGGAAGAAGAGCCAGAGATGGGTGGTTTCCATGTGCATGCCTTGTTGAAATTGATGGCCGCAATGTAGAAGCATTACAGGGCAATATTCGCCCTGATTCGGTTCTACACTGCCAAGCATGTACTCCCCCACCACCCGCGTGCTGGCCGTGCTGGACCTGCTGCAAAGCGAGGGCCGTCTGACGGGCGCCGAGCTGGCCCGGCGCGTGAACGTGGACGGGCGCACGCTGCGCCGCTACATCGCGCGGCTGGAGGAGCTGGGCATCCCTGTGCAGGCCGAGCGCGGGCGTTACGGCTGCTATTCATTGATGCCTGGCTTCAAGCTGCCGCCAATGATGTTCAGCAACGCCGAGGCCGTGGCACTGTCATTGGGCCTGCTGGCCGCGCGGCAGATCGGCGTGATGGGCGCCGCACCCGCGGCCGACAGTGCACAGGCCAAACTGGAGCGCGTGATGCCCGCGCCGCTGAAGACGCGGGTGCGCGCCCTGGGCGAAACCATCCAGATGGATCTGGCGCGCACCCTGCCTGCCGGCGACAACGCCGCGCTGCTGGCGCTGAGCGAGGCCGCCCACGTGCGCCAGCGCGTTCACCTGCGCTACGCCGCCGCCAACGGCGAGGCGACCGGGCGTGACGTGGATGTGTATGGCGTGGCGCTGCGCAACGCGCGCTGGTACGCCGTGGGCCACTGCCACCTGCGCGGGGGTATGCGCAGCTTTCGCATCGACCGGGTGCAAGGCATCGAACCGCGCCTGGCCACGTTCGACCCGCCCGCCGACTTTGACGCCGTGCGCCACCTGGCGCTGGGCCTGGCCACGCTGCCGCGCGCCATCAGCGTGCAGGTGCTGCTGAAAACCGACCTGGCCACAGCACACGCGCAGCTGTTTGAAACCATAGGCCTGTTCCAGCCGGCGGGCAAACACCTGATGCTGTACGCGCAGGTAGACGACCTGCGCTGGTTTGCGCGCCAGCTCTCGCGGCTGGAATGTGTGTTTGAGGTAATCAATCCGCCGCGCCTGCGTACTGAACTGGCACGGCATGCGCAGCGGTTGTTGCGCTATTCGGGCAAGGCGTTGGTTTGAGATTCCGCGGGTTGGCGCTGACGTCCACGCGCCCAAATCGCAGCAGGCTCAAACGGGTGGGGCACTCTGCGCAGCGACATGAGGAGGCGGGCGCAGCCCGCCGGGGGACAGTCGCGGAGCAGAGTGCCCCGCCCGTTTGAGCCCGAAGTAGCATAGCGATAAAAAACTCAGCGGGCAGAAGACTCCGCTACCCACCCACCCCCCAGCGCGCGAAACACATCGGCCTGCGCCGCCGCCAAAGCACGTTGCTGGTCGGCCAGCTGCGACTGCGCCGCCAGCGCAATACGCTGAGCCTCAATGGCGTTCAGCCGGCTCGACTCCCCCGCGTCCACCCGCAGCTGGGTCAGGCGCGACGCCTGGCGCAGCGCATCGGCGCGCTGGCTCGCCAGCACCAGCGATGCTGATGCCTCGGCCTGCGCGTCCAGCGCGTCGCGCACCTCGCGGAAGGCGCGGGCCACGGCGTCACGGTAATCCAGCTCGGCCTGGCGCTGGCGGGCGAGTACGGCTTCGCGGTTGGCGTCCAGGCGGCCGGCGTTCCAGATCGGCTGCGTCAGCGACGCGACCAGGCTCCAGACCGTGGACGGGCCGTCCAGCAGGTTGCTCAGGTCCGTGCTGGCCTTGCCCAGCGATGCGCTGAGCGCCACGCCGGGCAGGTAGGCGGCCCGTGCCACTTCCACGCGCGCACCGGCGGCGCGCAGGCGTGCCTCGGCCGCAGCTATGTCGGGGCGCTGCTGCAGCAGGGTGGACGGCAGGCCGGCTGGCACGCCGCCGGTCACGGCCAATGGTTTGGCGGGCGCCGCAATGGAGGCGTCCCACACGGCGCGTGGTGAACGGCCTAGCAGCACAGCCAGCGCACGCGATATTTCGCCGCGCGCCCGGTCCAGCTTGAGCAGCTGGCTTTCGTTGCCGGCCAGCTCGGCCTCGATCTGGCTCAGGTCCAGCTGCGACAGCTCGCCGCCGCGCTCGCGCAGCCGCTGCAGGCGTACGCCGTCGCGCTGGCCGACCACTGCCTCGCGGAATGCCGCCGTCTGCGCGTCGATGGACTGCACGGCCGCATAGGCCTGCACCACCTGCGCGGCCAGCGCGGTGCGCAGCGCGTCACGGTCCAGCGTGGTGGCGGCCAGGTCTTCGCGCGCGGCGCGGCTGCCGGCGGCCAGGCGGCCCCACAGGTCCAGCTCCCACGACACGTTCAGGCCGATGTTGAAGTTGTTGGCCGTCACCGGCGCCGGCAGGCCGGCGTTGCCGCCGCTGCGCTGGCGCGCGGCACCCGCCGTGGCGCCCACGGTGGGCAATGCGTCGGCACGGGCCAGGCGCACCAACGCGCGCGATTCGTCAATGCGCGCGGCGGCCCGGGCCAGGTCGGTGTTGTTGGCCAAGGCTTCGGCCACCAGGGCGTCCAGTTGGGCATCGCCGTACAGCGTCCACCAATCGGCCCGCACCGGCTGCGACGGCGCGGAGGCCGCGGGCAGGTCCATCGTGGTGTTGGGCGCTACGGCGGGCGGTGCGCCGGCACAGGCGGCCAGCAGCATCGGCAGCGCCAGCAGGCTCAGGGTGTAGTGCATGCGTTTCATCGTGCGCCCTCCCGGTTGGCGCTGGTCGCGGTGGCGCGTTCGTGGGCCTCGCGCGCCTCGGCCTGCATCTGCTCGGTGGTGCGCGGCTCTTTCAGCTTGCGGTCGGTGATGATGCGGAAAAACATGGGCACAAAAAAGATCGCCAGAAAAGTGGCGGCCAGCATGCCGCCCATTACGCCCGTACCCACCGAGGTGCGCGCTCCCGCACCCGCGCCGCTGGACAGGGCCAGCGGCAGCACACCCAGAATGAACGCCAGCGAGGTCATGATGATGGGCCGGAATCGCAGGCGCGCAGCCTCCAGCGCGGCGGCGGATGCCGTCATGCCCTCGTGGTATTTCAGCTCGGCGTATTCCACGATCAGGATCGCGTTTTTGGCGGCCAGGCCCAGCAGCGTGACCAGGCCGATCTGGAAGTACACGTCATTGGTCAGGCCGCGCAGCCACACAGCAGCCAGCGCACCAAAGATGCCAAACGGCATGGCCAGCAGCACCGAGAACGGCAACGACCATTTCTCGTACTGCGCCGCCAGGATCAAAAACACCATGACGGCGGCCAGCCCCAGTGCCAGGCCGGATGTGCCCGACGAACGCTTCTCTTGATACGACGCACCGCCCCAGTCAAAGCTGAAGTCGGCGGGCAAGGTCTCGCGCGCGATCTTTTCCACCGCGGCAATGGCCTGGCCCGAGCTGACGCCCGGCGCGCCCTGGCCGAACAGCTTGACCGACGGCAGGTTGTTGAAGCGGTCCAGCGTCTCAGGGCCCGCTGAATAGCTGACCTTGGCCAGTGCCGACACGGGGATCATTTCGCCCTTGTCCGAGCGCACCCACATGCGGCCGATGTCTTCGGGCCGCTTGCGGTAGCCAGCGTCCGCCGACATCAGCACCTGCCAGGCGCGGCCGTATTTGTTGAAGTCGTTCACATAGGCGCTGCCCAGCGTGGCCGACAGCGTGTTGAACAACTCGTCCACCGGCACGCCCAGCGCCTTGGCTCGCTCACGGTCTACATCCACGCGCAGCTGCGGTGCGGTGGCGCGCCACAGTGATTGCACACCGGCCAGCTGCGGGTCTTTGCCCGCCGCCGCCTGGAACTGGCCCATGACTTCGGCCATGCGCGCAGCACCGCCCTCGCCCCGGTTCTGGATATAGAACTCAAAGCCCCCGGCCGTGCCCAGGCCGAAGATCGGCGGCGGGTTGAAGGCCAGCACCAGCGCCTCCTTGATGTGGCCGGTTTTGCCAAACAGCTCGCCCACCAGCGCCTGCACCGGCACAGACCGTTCGTCCCAGTGTTTTTGCGTGACAAAGATGGTGGCCGCGTTGTTGCGGTAGCCGCCGCCCAGGAAATCAAAGCCGGTGAAGGCCACGACGTCCAGGTTGTTGGGGTTGCTCTTGATGATCTCGGTGACTTCGGCCGTGATCTTGTCGGTACGCTCCAGCGACGAGCCATCGGGCAGGATTACCGCCGCGATGTAAAAGCCCTGGTCTTCATCCGGCACCAGCGAGCCGGGCGTGACCTTCCACAAGCCAAAGGTCACGGCCACCATGCCCGCAAACAGCAGGATGCCCACGGCAGCACGCCGCACCATGAAGCCCACGCCGCCCACATAGCGGTGGGTGATGCGGCCAAACACGCGGTTGAACGCCTGGAAGAAGCGGCCGGGCTGCTTGTGTTCGCGTTTCAGGATCAACACGCACAGCGCGGGCGTGAGCGTCAGCGCCACCATGCCCGAGATGACCACGGCGATCGCAATGGTCACCGCAAACTGGCGGTACAGCTCGCCGGTCAGCCCCCCCAGGAAGGCGATGGGCACAAACACCGCGCACAGCACCAGCACGATGGCGATCACCGGCCCGGTCACTTCCTGCATGGCCTTGATGGCGGCCTCGCGCGCGTGCAGATGCTCTTCATGCATGATGCGTTCGACGTTTTCCAGCACCACAATCGCGTCGTCCACCACAATGCCGATGGCCAGCACCATGCCGAACAGCGTGAGCGTGTTGATGGAGTAACCCAGCAGCAACAGCCCCGCAAAGGTGCCGATCAGCGACACCGGCACGGCCACCACCGGGATCAGCGTGGCGCGCCAGTTCTGCAGGAAGATAAACACCACCAGCACCACCAGCGCCATGGCCTCGGCCAGGGTCTTGACCACTTCGCGGATGGATACTTCCACAAAGCGCGTGGTGTCGTAGGGGATGGAATACGTCAGGCCTTGCGGGAACCGCTTGGCCAGCTCGGCCACGGTCTTTTCCACATCCTTGCCCACATCGATCGCGTTGGCACCCGGCTGCAAAAACACGCCGATCAGCGTGGCCGCCTTGCCATTGACCTTGCCCTTGAAGTCGTAGTCCTTGGCGCCCAGCTCGACGCGCGCCACGTCGGCCAGCCGCACGGCGGAACCATCGGGGTTGGAGCGCACGATGATCTGCTCAAACTGCGCGGCCTCAGACATGCGGCCCTGTGTGGTGATGGTGTAGACCATCTCTTGCGCACCGGCGGTGGGCGACTGGCCCACCTTGCCGGCGGCAAACTGCGCGTTCTGCTCGTTGATGGCGCGCGAGATGTCGCCGGGCGTGACCTTCAGCTGCGCCAGGCGGTCGGGCTTGAGCCACACGCGCATGGCGTAGTCCTTGGCGCCGAAGATCTGCACGTTGGTGGTGCCGGGCACGCGCTTGAGCCCGTCCAGCACGTTCAGCGTCACATAGTTGCTGGTGGCCAGGTCGTCGAAGCGGCCGTCGGTGGAAAAGAAGGCAATCACCTGCAGGAACGACGACGAGCCTTTTTCGACCGTCACGCCCTGGCGGCGCACCTCTTGCGGCAGCTTGGCTTCGGCCTGCTTGACGCGGTTGTTCACGTTCAGCGCGGCCTGGTCCACGTTGGTGCCGATGTCAAACGTGACCTGGATCTGCACCACGCCGTTGGAGGTGGACGTGGAATTCATGTAGATCATGCGTTCCACGCCGTTGATGGCGTTTTCAATCGGCGCGGCCACGGTCTGCTCGATCACCTCGGCACTGGCGCCGGGGTAGATGGCAGTGACCGTGACCACCGGCGGCGCGATCTCGGGGTACTGGGCGATGGGCAGTGCGCGCATCGCGGCCAGGCCGGCGATGACGATGAACACCGACAGCACCACCGAGAAAATAGGGCGGTCAATAAAAAAGCGGGAGAACATGCGTGCGCTCCCGGCTTATTTGGAAGCCGGCTTGGCAGGGGCGGATGCCGCGCTTGCAGGCGCTGAAGCAGCAGGGGCGGGCGCGGCCACCTGTACCGGCGCACCGGGGCCGATGCGCATGACGCCGTCCACGATCACCGATTCGCCCTGCTTCAGGCCGCCGTTCACCAGCCACTGGTCGCCCACCTGTTCACCCACCTGCACGGGGCGCGCCTGGGCCTTGTTGTCTTCGACCACGTAAACAAACTTGCCCTGCGGGCCTTCGAGCACGGCACGCGTGGGCACCTTGACTGCTGCGGGCCGCGTGGCGCCCTGCAGGCGCACGCGCACAAACTGACCGGGCTTGAGCAGGCCGTCGGCGTTGGGCACCTCGGCCTGCGCTTCGTTGGTGCCGGTGGAGGCCGACACGCGTGCGTCGGTGAACTGCAGCTTGCCCTTGCGCTTGAGCACGGTGCCGTCGGCCAGCACGACCTCCACATCAAACGCACCGCCCTTGGGCAGCACCAGGCGGCCGGCCTCGGCCTCTTGCCGCCAGCGCATCTGGTCGGTGTCGGCAATGCCAAAGCGGATCAACGCCGGGTCGGTCTGGGTGATGGAGGTGAGCAGCACGGCGGGGCCGGAGACCAGCGTGCCCTCAGACACCTGCGAGCGGCCGATGACGCCGCCAATGGGTGCCTCGACCCGCGTGTAGCCCAGGTTCAACGCGGCTTCGGCGCGGCGGGCCTGCGCGCCCTTGAGGTCGGCGCGGGCGATGGCCTCGGCCGAGGTGGCGTCGTCAAAGTCTTTCTGGCTGACGGCCTTGGCCTCAAACAGCGGCTTCAGGCGCGCCTGGGTGCGCGTGGCCTGGCCCAGGCGGGCTTCGGCGGACGCCACATCGGCGTCGGCACGGTCCAGCACGGCCTTCAAGGGCGCAGGGTCCAGCGAATACAGCGACTGGCCACGCGACACCGACGTGCCTTCACGGAAATTGCGCTTGAGCAGGATGCCCGAGGTGCGGGCGCGCACCTCGACCTCGCGCGAGCCTGCGGCCTGGCCCACGTATTCGTAAGTGGCCGGCAGCGTGGCCAGCGACACCTGCATGACCGACACGGGCGAAGGCGGCATGCCGCCGCCGGGCCCACCCGGTCCACCCTGCCCGCCACCGCCGCCACAGGCGGCCAGCGTCAGCGCTGCTACCGCAGTGACCAGTGAAAAGCGAAGGGAAAAAGAAAAACGGAACGCGGGGCGCGAAAGCGCAACAGGGTGCGCAACAGGTGCTGACGGCATGGCAGGGTTTGCAATTGTTAAGCGCTTTCAACACGCGCAGCCGGTAAGCCGCGGGCCGTAAAAAAAGCGCTCTGGGTTGGACCGGATCGGAGCGGTTGCGAAGTCTACCGAATTAGTCGGATTTCTGCCGCGAGTGTCTCCGCCGGCCCGGCCTGAACCTGTCAGGAGGCCGTGTCAGCGGGCTGTCACCAGCCCTGCGCAGTGCCGTTAAACCCGAGCTGGCGCGCCCGGGGCACCGGGCAATTCAACCGGCGGCAAGGGGCCGCGTTCGTCCTGCGGCGCCGGTGGCACCGGCTTGGGATCAGCCGGTTTCGGGTCGGGTGTGAGCGGGGGTACCGGCTCGGGTGGGGGCATGTTGGGATCGGTCATGGGGGCTTCCATTCAACGACGGGGGTCGGCGCCATCGGCAATACCGGGGCCGGTGTCAACGACCGGGTCGGCCTCTTCATCTTCAATATCCGCCGCCGTCACTTCGGTGTCGGTGGGCAGCTGGGGGCGGCGGCGCATGTCGGTGTCGCGCGGGTTGGGCTCGGCTTCGGGCTGGCCGTTGCCCGCCTCTTCAGGCTGGGGCAGTTTTTTGTCTTCGGGCGTTGGGGTCATGATGCCGGCGCTGGGGGGTGTGGGGTCGATGGGCATGGCGCAATCTCCTATGAGGTTGACTGTGCGCCGACGCCTGGCCCCAGGGCTGCGGACGACAGGCCGTCTGCGTGTCAGCCGGGCCTGACATCCCACTTCATTCAACCAAATAGTTGACAAAATGCGGCAACGCGCGAATAATCAACTACATGGTTGAATATTTAATACCCCCTGCCCTGCTGCCCACCCAGCTGGACGCCGTGTTTCACGCCCTGGCCGACCAGACCCGCCGCGCCATGGTGCAGCGGCTGGCGCAGTCGGCCTGCACGGTGAGCGAGCTGGCGCGGCCGTTTGCCATGTCTTTGGCGGCGGCGTCCAAACACCTGCGCGTGCTGGAGGGCGCCGGCCTGGTGCACCGCCGGGTAGAAGGCCGCCAGCATTTCTGCAGCCTGGACGCCGCTGCGCTGCGCAGCGCGCAAGACTGGCTGCGCTATTACGAACAGTACTGGTCAGAGAGCTTTGACGCGCTGGACCGGATTGCAACCCAGGAGCCCCGCCCATGACCACCCCTAACCCAACGTCCACCCCGCTCACCCTGACCCTGCACCGCCACATTGCCGCGCCGCCCGAGCGCGTGTTTGACCTGTGGACGCAAGACCCTGCCCGGCCGGAAGACTTCTGGGGCCCGCCGGGCTTTACCCTGGTGCGGCGCGAGGCCACGCTGGCGCCCGGCGGGCGCTGGCTGATCGAGATGCGCGCGCCCGACGGCACGGTGATGCGCAACGGCGGCGAATACCGCGCCATTGAGCGCCCTGGCTACCTGGAGATGACCCACGCCTGGCTGGACGAGGCCGGCCAGCGCGCCAGCCCCGAAACCGTGGTGCGCATCCGGCTGAGCGCCAGCGGCCATGGCACGGACATGCACTTTGAACAGACCGGCTTTGGCACCGTGGCCGAACGCGATGGCCACGGCGTGGGCTGGGGTCAGGCGTTTGATGCGCTGGCGCAGGCTGCCGCCGCCGCTGCGGCGGCCTAGGTCAGGTTCGCCTTGAAGAAACCCACGGTGCGCTCCCACGCCAGTTTGGCGGCCGCCGCGTCATAACGCGGCGTGGTGTCGTTGTTGAAGCCGTGCTGGGTGCCGGGGTACTGGTGCATGGTGTGCCTGACGCCCGCAGCCTTCAGCGCGGCTTCGTAGGCCGGCCAGGCCGCGTTGATGCGCTCGTCCACAGCGGCCAGCTGCACCATCAGCGGCGCCTTGACCTTGGCCGCCTCTTCGGGTGCGGGGCTGTTGCCGTAAAACGGGACGCCCGCGCTCAGGTCAGGCAGCCGGGTGGCCAGCCAGTGCACGATGCCCCCGCCGTAGCAAAAGCCCACCGCGCCCATCTTGCCGTTGCCGTCGGCGCGTGCGCGCAGCCAGGCCACGGCGGCCAGAAAGTCTTCACGCGTTTTGGCCTGGTCCAGCGTGGCAAAGGCGGCGCGCGCCTTGTCTTCGTCACCAGGGTAGCCGCCCAGCGGCGTCAAGGCATCGGGCGCAAACGCCATGAAGCCGTCCAGCGCCAGGCGGCGCGTGATGTCTTCAATGTGCGGATTCAGGCCGCGGTTTTCATGGATGACCAACACCATGGGCAGCCGGGTCGTGCCCGCAGACGCAGGGCGCGCCAGGTAACCCCGGATGCTGCCCGAGCCCGTGGGTGAAGGCACCGTGAACCATTCCAGCTTGAGCCGTGCGTCGTCTGCGCGCACCTGCTGGCCGGCGGCGAAATTGGGGCTGAGCGCCGCCAGCAGCGCCGCCGCTGTGACACCGGCTTTGGCAAAACGCTGCGCCTGGCTCAAAAAACCGCGCCGGTCCAGATCGCCATGCACGTAGGCGTCAAAGAGGATCAGCAGCTCCTGGTCAAAGTCTTGCGCGGTGAGGCGGGGGTGGGGCATGGCGGCTCCTGAAGGGTGCGGAAACCGGAGCTTACTCTTGACGCGTCATTCATGCGAACCAGCCGATGACGCGGGGTGATGTGCCACCAGATTCCGCCGCCAGCATAGCAACACCGCGCCGTGAATGGGGCGCACAATGAACCTCCACCCTCGGAGATTCCATGAACCTCGTTCCCCACATCGGGCCTGTCGCCGCCCTGGTTGCCGGCATCCTGATCCTGGTCATGCCGCGGCTGCTCAATTACATCGTCGCGGTCTACCTGATCATCATCGGGGTGCTGGGCCTGATTGGCCGCTAGGCTTGCTGTGCGTGTAGCGCGCACTCCCTATTCGATGATGGGAACCGGCTCCCGCCCTTCAAAGGCCGATTGCACGGCTTCGACCATGCGCAAGGCAAGCAACCGGTCATCGAGCTGCGGGTACTCCCGCACCAGTTTGCCTGACACCTGCCAGCTGTTGTCCTTGATCGAACGGATGATGCGGGCGGCATCAGGGTCCGGCATCTCCATCACGTCCTTGATCCGTCGCTGGGCAAGCTGGAATTCCAGCATCACCCGCGCCTCCTGCGCCATCTCGTTGCGGATCGTGTGCGTAACCAGCCTGGCCGTGTAGATCGCGTGCCCGGTCAGGTCGGGGTAACGCCACGCGTGGTTGGCATCTGCATAGTCGTCAAAAACAAGGTTCGATTTCACACCGTCGGCATAGGTGATCAGCGAGCCGAACCGGTGTGCCTCGGCATACCGCCGCATGAATGGCCGGGAGAAGGACTCCAGCGTCCGGTCGTAGCCATGCCCGAACTCGCGGGTGTTCGTGATGCCTGCCGACACCGGGAGAATGATGCCCTTGGGCACCGCGCCGTCGCGCTGTAACGTGTCGTTGATCAGGAACCGGTGGATTCGGCCATTGCCGTCACTCATGGGGTGCACATAGACGAAACCGAAAGCAATGGCAGCGGCACGCGCCAGCGCCTCCTGGCCACGAGTGGCACGCTCGAACTCGATCAGTCCGTCGCGCATCCCGGCCACATCATCGAAATGGGGAGCGATGTAGTGGACGATGTCACCGTGGATGCTGGACTGGCCCACGAAGACCGGCGAACGGCGAAGGCCCATGCTGAGTGCAGCATCACCCAGGATGCCCCCTTGCAGCAACTGCAGGCTCGCGTCAGACATCGGATCGGGGATCTTGCCGCAATGCTCTCCGATGACGTGCGCGAAACGCTTGATGCGGTCGGTCTTGTCTGCTTCGTTTTCGATGACAAAGCTGGCCCGCGACTCCTTGAGCGTCAGCCAGGCAGCAGCCCTCATCAACACGTCTTCGCCAAACTCGCTGTCGAGCTCAGCCAGCGCCGCAGCGGGATCGAATGTCAACGCCTCTTGCAGCGCTGCTGTCCTGCGCACTATCGGACAGAAGTTCTTGTTGCCTGGCAGGTTGTTGTCCACGCGCCAGCGTTTGTCGCGCAGCGCCTGCGTGCGCGTCAGGTACGCCGTGGCATCCACGGCGGGGATGTAGGCGCCGTTGGTGAGGTCGGGCACGTCCAGGCGAGTCCCGGTCAGCCATTCGTAGAAGAACCCCGCGCGGCGGGCGTACTTGCCTGTGGGTTCCTGCCGGCACCAGGCGGCGATGGGCTCGGGGCCGGTGGCGGCAAACAGCCGGGCAAAGAACTCCAGGTGCACCTCCTCGTACTTGAGGCCGAACCCGAAGTGGCCCGCAAAGCTGTCCTGCGGGCTGTATCCCGGGGTGTACTGGTTCTGGTCCAGCTCTGGAGAATGCTTGCTGAACCGGGTCGTGCCAATGCTAGCCACCACGCGCAATGGTTGCGCAAGTTGAAGTCCGTGCGTTGCCTCCAGCGCCTTGAAACCCACATGCATGTTACGTAAATCCGATGTACAGAGTGCGAAAACGATAAAAAGAGCCAGCAATAGCCCCATAACGATATGAGGCACTGTTACACAAAAGCCTCTTTCGGACAATCAAAATGCCATCGAATAAGGATAAATGTACGAAAACAGTACAAAATAGGCTTGGCAGCACCAAAATAGCCAACAACAGGAGCCCAAGAGTGAAATCACTCGTACTGTTGCTTTTCCCCTCCTTTTATTGATGAGTAACTAATAAATGCAACAGGCTCCGGCATGGCCTCGCCTGCCCCAACATTCGAACAAGCCGTCCTGGCGCTAGCCGGACAACAGCCACTGCTGCGCGCGCGCGATCTGGCCGAGCATGGCCTGCCCACGGTGGCACTCAGCCGGCTGGTCGCCACAGGCAAGCTGGAACGAATCGCCCGAGGCGTCTACAGCCTGCCGGGGAGAACACTGAGCGAGCACCGCTCGCTGGCAGAGGTAGCCCTTCGCGCGCCGCAGGGCATCGTCTGCCTGCTGTCGGCGCTGCGCGTTCATGGGATCGGCACGCAAGCGCCGTTTGAAGTGTGGATTGCCATCCCCCGCAATTCACCGACACCCCGGCTCGACCAGCCCGCGCTGCGCGCCATCCGCATGTCGGACCCCGCACTGTCCGAAGGGGTCGAACCCATGCAGATCGACGGTGTCAGCGTTCCGGTCTTCAACGCCGCCAAGACCATTGCCGACTGCTTTAAATTCCGCAACAAAATCGGCCTGGACGTGGCCCTGGAAGCGCTGCGCGACGGATGGTCGCAGCGCAAGGTGACAGTCGATGCGCTCTGGCACTACGCCACGATCAATCGCGTAGCCAATGTGATGCGCCCCTACCTCGAAAGCGTGACGACGTGAGCCGCAACATCGCAGCATCGATCCGCGCCCGCCTGAAGCAACACGCGGATGCCAGGAAGCAAGACTTTGACCTGACGCTCACTCACTATGGCCTTGAAAGGCTGCTGTACCGGGTGCCGACGCTGCGCGCCAGCCAAATCGTGTGCTGGCCGAAGCGGCGCAGGCCACCTTCGAGCGTCGAGGCATGGCTGTGCCCGCCGGATTGCCCGCTGGCCTGACGGATGAATTCGCGCTCGATCCTTCGCGGCAAAAGCTGTGGCATGCGTTCCTTAAGAAGAATGAGCTGGCCCCCGAACACCTGCCTGCCATCGTGGAGCGACTACGGGTAGCCTTGGGTCAGAGCGGTCTGATGAAAAACGCGCCGCAGGCACAGTGACTTTGCGTCCGTCGCCCATAACTCGCCCAGGTAGGGAGTGCGGCTTACCCTCAGAGAGTTGAGCGTCCTCAAAAATGCGGGGCGGTTCAGGTAAACCATGTGCAGACCTCGCTAGCTCATCTGTTACAACTAGTTCCGTTAACGAATTTTTGGTGCGCTGCGCCAAAGTCCCATGCCGAAGCCGGACTTTCCACCCCTGCTGCCTCCGGGAGTTCACGCCAGGAGCGATCTACAGATATTCGCTTTGGCGGTGAGCCCCTTTCCGGCCGACGCCAAAAGAGCGTGGCATTACGCTCGGTTCAACGAGTGGATGGAACGGCTACGCCGGCTAGGTATCGGGGGGATTTTGTGGGTGGATGGCTCGTTTCTGACGGAAAAGCCCGGCCCAGGCGATATTGATGTGGTCCTTTGGAACCCGATGAGTTCACGTTCCTTGGGTGCGGCTGCGCAAAAGGACGTTCACGACCTTATCGACCCTGCAGTGGCCCGGATGCTCTACGGTTTAGACCTGTACGTGGAATCTCCCACGGCAGCCGATCTCATTCACAGAAAGGCATACTGGAAAGGCTTTTTCGGTTATTGCCATGATGAAGTCACCGCCAAAGGTTTTGCCGAGGTGCCTCTATGAGCAATGAGGTATTGCGACGGCACGTCGAAAATCTGCGCGCCAATGCTGCAGAGACGAAGGCGCGCGCGGATGACAACCCCGAGGACTGGCTGCTCCAGTCGATTGCGACTAGCCAACAGAATGCGGTAGTCGAGGCAGCGCGTCAGTTGTCTTTGGCAGAAGTCGGCCCCGCAGATGTAGCACTTGAGTGGCGTCTTGTCGGGCAGCGCCTGAAATTTGGCGAACTGCCACTCAGCCTGCTTGCAAAACTTGCCGACCCCCTGAACAAACTACTGCTTCGAGCCGCCTACTTCGCCCGCAATAAGGCGGAGCCACAACATGGTGTCGGCGAAGATCTGGCAAATGAACTTGACCTTCGTCTTAGCGGCCTCGCACCAGGCTCGACACGCATATTTCTAGCAGGAAACGCCACACCAGACACGACGGGCAACAGCGCGCTTAGTGAGGGAATCGAGCACCTACTCGACGCATTGATTTCAGCCGATGACTTCCAAGCCTTTTATGAACGCATCGGAGACCTCGGGGAGTCGGCTTCCCACGCGTTACGTGACACCCTTAGGGCTCTTGAGCAGGAAGAAGCATCGGTCGAGGTTATTTGGAGAACCCCGACGGGCACACGGACTTGGTCTGGGCCTTATGACCAAGTAGTGCGCTTGAGATCTCTCTTGGATGGAGTGAGCGAGCCCACCATACGCCAAGCTGAGGTGGCTGGCGCAGTGGAAGTTTTGAATGCGAACGGCACGATTCGTCTTACCGATTCATTTGGGCAAAAAAAGTCAGTCCGATTTAATCCAAAGAACCAAACCGATCAGGTTTCGAGCTTGCGGCTGGGGCAGCACGTAACCCTGTCGGTCACAGAGCGTGTGGTTTTGGATCCCATCAGTGGCAACGAGGTCAGCCAGTATCGCCTGAACCGGCCAGCGGGTCTGATTCAGTAGCCTACCCATCAGCGCCTAGGGAGCGGGCTTGGTCCACGGCATAACATGAACTTCGGCCACAGGACATGTGCCAGCATTGCCGAGGTAAACGGAACCTAGGGCTATCGAGGGGAAGGTTGTACTGAACCGCCTCGGATTTTGAGGTGCGCAATGCACTCAAGGAGTGGAGTCGCCTCAAAATCCGGGTCGATTCAGACTGAGCGCTGGATCCGGATGTGAAAAAGCAACGGGTAAGCCATTGCTTAGAAAAGCGTTTTGTTGATATCACTTGCCAAATTGAGACCTGCTCTGTGGTCACTGCTCGTCTTCGAGATACTGAACGTGTATCTGCCGTCTCCGCGAAAGACAGCCTTGTAGTGTTTACCCTCCTCGCTGATCTCGAATCCAAGTTCCTCAAGAGCGCCGCGTTTCCTCGCATCCATGTCTTTGTAGTCCCTGAGAATGGCTTTGACTTCGTCAGCCAATTGTTGCTTAGTGCTCGCGATCGGATTTGCTGCGAGAAGGTCAGAAAGTACGTGCACTTTGCGCCCGTTCGGGTATGCGTTTCTTTGTGCGTTACTCAGCGCTTCGTGGATGATGTCTTCCGTTTCAGAAGGGTAGAGGTCCTGCTCCGTCCCAGCGCGCAGCAGCCTTCCACCGCCTCGGGCGCTACCAGCTGCTTTGCGAAGTTCGCTTGAGAGACGTGCAATCTCGGCCTCGGCTTCTTCCAGTCGGGACTGTTTAGCGGCCAATTCAGCATCGAACGCTTTTATGTAGTCGTCGAGCCCCGTCGAGCCCTCCGTTTGGAGTTGCTCCAACTTCTTGCGAGCGACAACCTCTGTCAAATGAGCCCACGTGCAGCGCGTTTGCAGCCGCCGATTGGAAAGAGCAATACGAATGTCCTTTGCAATCTCAAGCTGCAGCGCCCGGGAATCTCGGAACTGTCCATCGAAGTAGTAAGACTTTTTTGCGTTGGTCTTGGGCCAGTAAACACCCACAGTGCCGCCGAAAACGTTCCGTCCGTCCGTGAGGGTTCTCAGCTGGCTTGCGAACCTACGACTCGGCTCGACAACAACATGCGCCATACCGCCCACAAACTTCGCGAGGCCGCCAGGTTCCACCAAACTGGAACCGTGGAAAGGGGCGCTGACGTAAACTATTGGAAGGCTGTTGCCAGCCGTGCCGGTTATGAGCGCGGCGGCAATAGTTTCCTCACCCTCATCAAGGTGGAATGGCTTGTCTGTAACGGGGATCTGTCCATCCGATCCACCGCCAAGAACCTCAAGCGCCTGTCGAATGAAGTATGGTTTTCTCGGAGGCGGCAACCTCCCGGCCGTACTCAGCGCTTCACACACAACTTGAATGCTTAAAAGGTGCTTATCAGGCAACCGAAGCGAGACGATGCTTGTCGTCCATTCAAGAAAGTCCTCGGTCTTCCGATAGCGGAGGCCCCCAATGGAATACGCGTCAGTTGATGCCGTAGCGACCTTCACTTGGTCTTGGTCGCTGTCGACCTCGATCTGACCATTCGCAGGAATTTCTGAGAGGCGGCCAGCGTCTATTGCACTGTGCGGACTGCCCGTAACCCACGACACGGCAAGGCGCATAACGTCCTCGACTGTTCGTTCCTGCGAGATCGGAAACTCTGTCGCGAAATTAGTCATCGTAGCCCCTGTTAGTCTGCATTGTAGAAAGACAGGAGCGTTTGTAGAAACGCCCCAGAACCCGTAAAGGGCGCTGGGGCGCATGGAATCTGGTGGCCTGGGACGGAATCGAACCATCGACACGCGGATTTTCAATCCGCTGCTCTACCAACTGAGCTACCGGGCCGGAGCCAGCGAGTATACATCAGCTGGCGCTGCGTTTGCCTCTTGAAAGGTCGACGCCCAGCTGTTTCAGTTTGCGGTACAGGTGGGTGCGCTCCAGCCCCGTTTTTTCCGCCACGCGGGTCATGGATCCGCCCTCTTTGGCCAGGTGGAACTCGAAGTAGCTCTTTTCAAACTCGTCGCGCGCGTCGCGCAGCGGCTTGTCCAGCTCAAACAGCTGGCGGGCCTGGGGGCCCATTTCAACCACGGGGGGCAGGTTCAGGCCGCCGGTCATGGCGGCTTCGACCGTCAGGTCGGCTGCTGCCATGGCCTGGGTGGGCACGGGTTTGCGGCCGCCGTTGCGTGCCAGCCCCGACTCCACCGCCTTCAGCAGCTTTTGCAGGGTGATGGGCTTTTCCAGGAACGATTGCGCGCCGATCTTGGTGGCCTCTACCGCAGTGTCGATGGTGGCGTGGCCGCTCATCATGATCACGGGCATGGTCAGCAGGCCGGTGGTGGACCATTCCTTGAGCAGCGTCACGCCGTCGGTGTCGGGCATCCAGATGTCCAGCAGCACCAGGTCGGGCCGGATGCGGCTGCGGGCGGCGCGGGCCTGCGCGGCGTTCTCGGCCAGCTCCACGTTGTGGCCTTCGTCGTTCAGGATTTCAGAGAGCAGGTCGCGGATGCCGAGCTCGTCGTCTACCACCAGTATGTTTGCCATGTGTCGTGCGGTTCCTGCAGGTTCTGTGCGGCTGTTGTTAAGCCGCAACTGCGAATGATAGCGATACTTGCGCCCCGCGCACCATGCCGTCTGTTACACGGTTTGAAAGGTCCACGCGCGCGGCGTGTTCGTCGGCTATTTTTTTCACCACCGCCAGGCCCAGGCCGGTGCCTTTGGCCTTGGTGGTCACATAGGGCTCAAACGCCCTTTTCAGGATGTGGTCCGGAAAGCCCGTGCCCGTGTCCTGCACCGCCAGGCGCACGCGGCGCGACGTGGGGTTCCACTGGGTTTTGAGGGTCACCTCGCGCACGGGGCAGCCTTCGGTGGCGTCCTGCGCGTTTTGCAGCAGGTTGTGGATGACCTGGCGCAGCTGCTGCGGGTCGCCCAGGATGGGCGGGCAGTCTGCGTCCAGCGCCATGTGCACGGGCACGCCGGCCGTGCCGTCGCCGCCCTCGCCCAGGTACAGCTGCAGCACGTCGGCCACCAGCGCGTTCAGGTCCACGGGCTTCAGTTCAGCCGCAGGCAGGCGCGCGTAGTCGCGAAATTCATTGACCAGCCGCTTCATGGCGTCCACCTGGTCCACGATGGTCTTGACCGACTTGACCAGCATGGCCTGCTCGGGCTCGCCCACCTTGCCCGTCAGCTTCATTTCCAGCCGCTCGGCCGACAGCTGGATGGGCGTCAGCGGGTTCTTGATTTCATGGGCCAGGCGGCGGGCCACTTCACCCCAGGCCTGGGCGCGCTGGGCCGAGACAATTTCTGATATGTCGTCAAACACCAGCAGCCAGGCCTGCTTGCCCGGGGTGCTGGCGGGCATCTCAGCGCCACGGGCCACCAGGGTCAGGGTGTTCTTTTGCGCGCCGGCCTGTTCCGGGCCCAGCTCGAACGACTGTTGCCAGTGGTCCAGCCCGTGCTCCTGGCGTTCGCGCAGGTATTCTTCAAACTGCTTTTTGACGCTGTCGCCAAAGGCCTCCAGCCCCGGCACGTCCGACAGCACGGCGCCCTCGTGCGCGGCCAGCGGCACGCGCAGGATGCGGGTGGCGCCGGGGTTGGACGATTGAATGACGCCGTGGTCGTCCAGCACGATCACGCCGGCCGTCAGGTTGTCCAGGATGGTCTGCAGGTTGGCACGCGCGGCGCTCACCTGGCCCATGCTTTTGTCTACCGCCGCGCGGGCGTCGGCCAGCTGCTGGGTCATCTGTGCAAATGATCGCGTCAGGCCGCCCAGCTCGTCCTTGCCCTGCAGGGCCGGTTTGGGGGACAGGTCGCCGGCGGCGACCTCGCGCACACCGGCGGCCAGCACCAGCAGCGGGCGCGCCAGCTGGTTGCCCAGCAGCACGGCCAGCAGCACCGCGCCAAACACCGCCAGAAACAGGCTGAGCGTCAGCGTGCCGATATACATGCGGCGAAGGCCTTCGCGGGCCAGCGCGCGTTCCTGGTATTCGCGGTAGGCCTCCTGCACGGCAATGGCGTTGGCCACCAGCGTGGGCGGCAGTGCCTGCGTGACCTGCAGGAAGCGCGGTTCGGCCAACAGGCCCACGGCCGACGATGGCACCAGCGCCAGCGCCTTGATGCGCGCGTTGGACGCAGTGCTGAGGCCGGGGTCGTCCAGGCCCTCTATGACCGCCGTGGTGCGCTGCGTGCGGGCGTTGCGCACCATCTGCGCGGGGGGCTTTTCAGGGTTGAGCAAAAAGCGCGATTGCCCGGCGCTGGCCAGCAGCTGGCCGGTGCTGCTCCACAGCACCACGTCGTTGGCCGACAGCTGGTCGCGCAGGCGCTCCAGCGTCACACCGGCGGCGGCGTCGGGCATGTCTGTCAGCTGGCTGGCGGCCACGCGGGTCTTGTTGGCCAGGTCGTTGGCCAGGGTGTCCAGCGTGGCGCGGCCCAGGCTCAGGCCCGCGTCCAGCGCGCCTTCGACCTTGACGTCAAACCAGCTTTCAATCGAGCGCGACACAAACTGGTACGACACCACATAGATCAGCACGCCGGGCATGAACCCCACCAGCGCGAAGATGGCCGCCAGCTTGACCAGCAGGCGGCTGCCGAATTTGCCCCGGCGCAGCCGCAGGTACAGCCGCAGCATGATCCAGATGATGACCAGCAGCAGCAGCCCGGCCACCACCATGTTGATGATGAACAGCCAGCCGTAGTTGCGCTCGTACAGCTCGCGGTTGTTGGTGGCCAGCGTCAGCAAAAACAGCAGCACCATGCCAATGACGGCCATGGCCGCCACGCCCAGGCCCAGGGCCCAGCGCATGGCGCGCGAGTTTTGCAGGGAAAAACGCGCGGTGTCAGGTGCTGGGGTTGTCACGGCGCACTCTCGACCGTGAGCCGCTGGTTGCGCGTGGCGGCGATGCGCCAGTCGGGCTGGCCCACCGCGCCAATCTGGAACGGCCGGGGCAGCTGGGCCACGTCCAGCCGGAAGCGGAAGTCCACGTTGTGGCGCGAATCAGGCTCGATGTCGGCGGCTTCGGCCACTTTCCAGCCTGATATGCGCTTGATGGCGCTCATGGCTTCGTCCAGGCTTTCAAAATTCTGTCCCAGCGTCACGCCCAGGCCGGTGTTGCTGATGGGGCTGGGGCCGGTGTTCAGGCGCCAGCGGCGCGTGAGCGGCTGGTAGGACAGTCGCATGTGGCGCGTGGTGGTGGCGAGCTTTTTGTCGTACCAGTACCAGCGGTTGCGATAGACCTCGGCCTCGGCCACAAAGTACATGGCGATGCCCTTGACCAGGGCGTCTTCCACCACGGCGGGCAGGTCAAAGCGCACGGTGGCCGACAGGTACACGCCCTCTTCGGTGCGCTCCAGCCGCATCTGGGTGATGTCGGCGGCTACGTCGGCCATGGCCGGGAGCGTGCCCAGTGCAGCCAGACCCAGCAGCACGCAGGCCGCCAGAGCGCGCAGCAGGCGCTCAAGGCGCGGCTTGAGCGGGGCCAGAGGCAGGGTGCTTTTGCAGCAGGGCGTAGAAAAATCCGTCGTGATCACCTTGCAGATTGTCCGGGACGGGGTTGGCGTTTGCCCCGGATTGGGGCAGTAAATGGCCGGGCGATGGCAGCAATAAGGCGTCGGTGTTGTGCGCAACAAACGTTTGTATCTGTGCATCGCCTTCAGCACGAAACACCGAGCAGGTGCAGTACAGGAGCCGCCCGCCGGGCTTGAGCAGTGGCCACAGCGCCGCCAGCAACCGCGCCTGGGTGGCCGCCAGCTGGGCGATGTCGGTTTCGCGGCGCAGCCAGCGCACGTCGGGGTGACGGCGCACGATGCCCGAAGCGGTACACGGTGCGTCCAGCAGGATTGCGTCGAAGGGCTTGCCATCCCACCAGGCGCTGGGCCGCCCTGCGTCGCCCACAGCCACGCGCGCGGTCAGGCCGATGCGCTGCAGGGTCTGGTGGATGCGCTCGCAACGCTGCGCGTCCACGTCCAGCGCGGTCACGTCAGCGTCGGCTGTTTCCAGCAGGTGCGCTGTTTTGCCTCCGGGCGCGGCGCAGGCGTCCAGCACCTGCAGGCTCTGCCCGCCGGGCGGTGGTGGCAGGCCGGTCAGCAGCAGGGGTGCGGCTTGCTGGGCGGCCGCGTCTTGTACCGACGCCACACCTGCATCAAACCCCGGCAGTTCATGCACCGGGTGGCCGTGATCCAGCACCAGGCCGTGAGCGCCGATGGGTGTGGCGCTGATGCCGGCTTGTTCCAGCGTCTCGCGGTACTGTGCAGGGGTGCTCTGGCGCGCATTGACGCGCAGCGTCATGGGCGCGGGGGTGTTGCTGGCGCGAAGGATGTCTTGCCAGCGCGTGGGGTGGTCTTTTTGCAGGCGGGCGATCCACCAGCGCGGGTGGTTCCACTGGGCCACGGGGTCGTTCGCGGTGGCGGCCACCAGTGCATCGCGTTCGCGCAAAAAGCGGCGCAGGCAGGCGTTCACAAATCCGGCCTGGGGTTGCGTGGCGTGTTGGCGTTTGGCGGCCTCTACCGCCTGGTTGACCAGGGTGAACACTTCATACGGCGCCTGGTCCGCGTCCCACGCCAGCGCCAGCGCCAGGCACAGCAGTGCGTCGGCTTCGGGCGGGGGGGCGCGCTTGGCCAGCTGGCGGCGCAGGGCTTCGGCGCGACCCAGCTGGCGCAGCGCCTGGAACACCAGCGCCTGCACGCCGGGGCGCAACGCGGCGTCCACACCGGCCAGCGCATCGGTGGCCGAGCGGCCCGCGCGCACGGCTGCCAAAACAGAAGCGGCAGCCTGAAGCTGCCGCCAGAGAGGGATAGAACTGACCATGACGGCATCCTATCCCAGAGCCGCTGCGGAACCGGCTTTGCCGGGCCGCTGGGGGTGCCCCCTTGGGGGGGGCGCCGAAGGCGCTTCGGGGGGTTACGTCAATGAATCTGCCCAGATGTTTTGGGCCCAGTTCATCGCATACACACCCTCCAACTCGGTTGGGGCGGGGCTCAGGCCACCTGAGCCCGCTACCGTCTTGAAGGTGCGCTCTGCCGCCACGTATTCATGAACGCTGGCCACATGCACCACGTTCTTGTTGTCGGTAAAGCTGTAGCAGGTGTTGGTGAGCATGGGCGCGGGGTTCACAGCCCAGCCCGACAGCTGCGCCACGATGGCGGCCGCAGCCACCTTGCCGTGGCTGTTGGCCATGTGGCCGCTCTTGGGCATGGCCGGCGCGATCTGGATGGAGTCGCCCAGCACGTGCACGTCCTTGGCGGCGGTGGATTCAAACGTCTGGTAATTGACGCCGCACCAGCGGCTGTTGGCCTGGTTGTTCAGCCCCGTTTGCACCGCGATCAGGCCCGCGCGCATGGACGGCAGGGCATTGATGACGTTGGCCTTGACGTCTTCCTGCACCTCAAACTTGATGAGGCCGGCCCGGGCGTCCACCGCCGTCGCCTTGTGCTGGCCGCGGTATTCGATGATGCCCTTGTATTGCTCGGCCCACACCTTCTTGAACAACGCACCTTTGGACGTGACGTCGGGGTTGGCGTCCAGGATCAGCACTTTGCTCTTGGGCTTGGCGTTCTTGAAATACCAGGCCACCTGGCAAGCCCGCTCGTACGGGCCGGGGGGGCAGCGGTACGGTGCTTCGGGGATGGTCAGCGCGTACACGCCGCCGTCGGGCATGGCTTCCAGCTGTTTGCGCAGGGCCACGGTCTCAGGCCCGGCCTTCCAGGCTTGCAGGATCTGGCCCGAGGCATTGGCGGCCTGCAGGCCTTCGATGCTGCCGAACATCAGGTCAATGCCCGGGGACACCACCAGCTTGTCATAGGCAATGGTGGCGCCACCGCCCAGCGTGACGGTCTTTTTGGCGGTGTCGATGGATTGGGCCACGTCTTTCACCACCGTCACGCCATGGGTTTTGGACAGGCCGCTGTAAGGCGTGGTGATGTCGGCCATCTGCTTGCTGCCACCCAATACCAGGTTGGAGATGGGGCAGGAAATGAAGGCTTCGTTGGGCTCGATCAGCACCACGTCGATTTTGTAATCCGACAGCAGGCGCACGTATTTGGCAGCGGTGGCGCCGCCGTAACCGCCGCCCACGACCACGACCTTGGCCCTGGACGGGATGGAGGTCGTGGCGCAGGCTCCCAGGCCCAGCAGGCTCAAGGCGGCGGACGACTGGAGGAATGAACGTCTTTGCATGGCAGTACTCCTGGAGGGTTCCTGTTATTTCTTCTGGGCAGCAAAGTACGTGGCGATCTGGTCGATCTGCGCGTCGCTGTAGCCCTTGCTGAGCTGGTGCATCACCGTGGCCTGGCGGGTGCCGGCCTTGAAGGCCTTGAGCTGGGTTGCCAGGTATTCCCTGGGCATTCCGGCAATGGTGGGCACAGCGGATCCATTGACTGCACGCCCGTCGGTGCCGTGACAGTTGGCGCACGTGGCGGCCAGGCTCTTGATGTACAAAGCGTCGGGCGTTTGCGCGCTGGCGCCGGCGGCGCACAGCACCAACGCGGCTGTCGTCCAGATACTTTTCATGGGGTGATCTCCTCGGTTAGGGTCAAGGGCCACTGTAGGGCGTGGCCCGTTCAGTGCAACTCGGTAGTATCCATGAGCCCACCCTGCCGGCAACGACTTTGTGGCGATGAGCTTATATGGCACCGGCCCGCTTGAAGCCGAAGAGCCAGGCCAGCAGCACTGCGGGAAACTGCCCGATGCCCGCGTTGTAGCGGGCCACCGCCTCGTTGAACTGCTCCTGCGCCTTGCGGGTTTCGTTCGTGAGCTGCTGCCAGTGCGCCGCCACCGTGTCGGGCAGCGACGAGCCGGCCAGGTCGTTGGCGTCTTGTTGCACGCGCTGCCAGGCAGTGCCCAGCACGTCTTGTGCTGCGCCCAGCGCTGCGGCCGCTTCTGCCTGAAGTGGCCGGGGCCGCATGGCTGCCAGCGATGCCGCCACCTGCGCTGCCGCACCGCGCAGCGCTGTCCACAGCAGCGTGATGTCGTCCATGAGCTCGCCCGGTTGCGTCAGCTGTGACGGCATGCCCGACTGCGCCAGCGTGGCTTCCACCAGCGCCAGCTGGCGCTGCCACTGCGCGTCCAGCGCGGCGAAGGCGGTGTTGGCCTCGGCGCGCAGGCGCACCAGCCGGTTGTAGGCACCGACGCTCCAGAACAACAACACCGCGCTTGCGACCCACCAGCCGATTGATTTCATGGCGCGACTATAAAGAAAAACGCCCCACGTCCGCGCAAGCGGTCGTGGGGCGTTTGTTCGCTCGGCGCCGTGGGGCGCTCTAGCGAATGCCGCGCAGCTTATTCAGCTGCGGGGCCTTCAGCGGCTTCGGGTGCGGCGCCTTCGGTGGCGGTTGCCAGCTCGGCGGCTTCCGAGTCGGCAATGGCGCGGCGCTCGGCCTCGTCCATGGCGTCCTTGGCCTTGCGTGCCTGGTGGTACGCCATGCCGGTGCCTGCGGGGATCAGGCGGCCGACGATGACGTTTTCCTTCAGGCCGCGCAGCTCATCGCGCTTGCCCATGATGGCGGCTTCGGTCAGCACGCGCGTGGTTTCCTGGAAGGACGCCGCGGAGATGAACGAGTCGGTGGACAACGATGCCTTGGTGATACCCAGCAGCAGGTTGCTGTAGGTCGGCGGGATCTTGCCTGCGGCGCGCAGGGCGTCGCAGGTGTCCAGGATCTCGGAGCGCTCGACCTGTTCGCCGGCGATGTAGCTGGACTCGCCCACGTTTTCGATCACAACGCGGCGCAGCATCTGGCGAACGATCACCTCGATGTGCTTGTCGTTGATCTTCACGCCCTGCAGGCGGTACACGTCCTGCACTTCGTCAACGATGTAGCGGGCCAGCTCTTCAGAGCCCAGCAGGCGCAGGATGTCCTGCGGGTCGGCCGGGCCGTCCACCACGGACTCGCCCTTGTTGACCACCTGGCCTTCGTGCACCAGGATGTTCTTTTCCTTGGGCACCAGCTCTTCGTGCACGCCGCCTTCCGGGTCGGTGATCTGCAGGCGGATCTTGCCCTTGGTCTCCTTGCCGAACGACACCGTACCGGTCATCTCTGCCAGCACGCCCTTGTCCTTGGGGCTGCGGGCTTCAAACAGCTCGGCCACACGCGGCAGACCGCCGGTGATGTCGCGCGTCTTCTGGCCTTCGATCGGGATACGAGCCAGCACTTCGCCAGGGCCCACGTCCATGCCGTCACGCACCTGCACCAGCGAGCCCACCTGGAAGCCGATGGTCACCGAGTGATCGGTGCCGGGGATCTTCACTTCGTTGCCCTGCGCGTCGATCAGCTTGACCTGCGGGCGAATCACCTTGGCGGAGCCGCGGCGTTTCGGGTCAATCACCACCAGGGTGGACAGGCCGGTGACTTCGTCCACCTGCTTGGCAACGGTCAGGCCTTCCTCGACGTTCTCGAACTTCACCTGGCCGGCGAATTCCGTGATGATCGGTCGGGTCAGCGGATCCCAGTTGGCCAGCACCGCGCCGGCCTTGATGGTCTGGTCGGCCTTGACGGCCAGGATCGCACCGTAAGGCACCTTGTGGCGCTCACGCTCGCGGCCGTGTTCGTCATGAATGACGATCTCGCCCGAACGCGCGATGACCACAAGTTCCTTCTTGCTGTTGGTCACGTAGCGCATCGTGGCGTTGAAGCCGATCACGCCGTTGGACTTGGCTTCCACGCTGGAGGCGATGGCTGCGCGGGACGCGGCACCACCGATGTGGAAGGTACGCATCGTCAGCTGCGTGCCGGGTTCGCCGATGGACTGCGCGGCAATCACGCCGACAGCTTCACCGTTGTTGACCAGGCCGCCGCGGCCCAGGTCGCGGCCGTAGCACTTGGCGCACAGGCCGAAGCGGGTTTCGCAGGTCAGCGCAGTGCGGACCTTGACTTCGTCCACACCAGCGGCTTCGAGTTCCTCGATGAGGTCTTCGTCCAGCATGGCGCCGGCCGTGGCCAGCACGCTGCGGTTCTCGGGGTGCAGCACATCGTCAGCAGCGGTACGGCCCAGGATGCGGTCGCGCAGCGACTCGATCACTTCGCCGCCCTCAACGATGGCGCGCATCAGCGAGCCGTCGTGGGTGCCGCAATCCTCTTCGATCACCACCAGATCCTGGGTCACGTCCACCAGGCGGCGCGTCAGGTAGCCCGAGTTGGCCGTCTTCAACGCCGTGTCCGCCAGGCCCTTTCGGGCACCGTGGGTGGAGATGAAGTACTGCAACACGTTCAGGCCTTCACGGAAGTTGGCCGTGATGGGCGTCTCGATGATGGAGCCGTCAGGCTTGGCCATCAGGCCGCGCATGCCGGCCAGCTGGCGGATCTGGGCGGCAGAGCCGCGCGCACCGGAGTCAGCCATCATGTAGATGGAGTTGAACGACTCCTGGTCCACCGAGTTGCCGTGGCGGTCGATCGTCTTTTCCTTGGCCAGCTGGGCCATCATGACCTTGGACACTTCGTCGCCGGCCTTGCCCCAGATGTCCACCACCTTGTTGTAGCGCTCGCCGGAGGTGACCAGGCCCGAGACATACTGCTGCTCGATTTCCTTCACTTCCTTTTCCGCGCGCCCGATGATCTCGGGCTTTTGCGGCGGCACCAGCATGTCGTCGATGCAGATGGAAATACCGGCCTTGGTCGCCAGGCGGAAGCCGTTTTGCAGCAGCTTGTCGGCGAACACCACGGTCTCTTTCAGGCCGCACTTGCGGAAGCTCACGTTGATGAGCTTGGAGATTTCCTTCTTCTTCAGCGCCTTGTTGATGTTGGAAAACGGCAGGCCCTTGGGCAGGATCTCGGACAGCAGCGCGCGGCCGGCGGTGGTTTCCCACAGCTTGGTCGACGGCACGAATTCGCCCGTTTCCTTGTTCTTGGTCCATTCGGTCAGGCGCACATTCACCTTGGCCGTCAGCTCGACCTCACCGGCGTCCAGCGCGCGCTGGACTTCACCGATGTCCGAGAAGATCAGGCCCTCGCCCTTGCCGTTGATGCGCTCGCGCGTCGTGTAGTACAGGCCCAGCACCACGTCTTGCGACGGGACGATGGAAGGCTCGCCGTTGGCGGGGAACAGCACGTTGTTGGATGCCAGCATCAGCGTGCGGCATTCCATTTGTGCTTCCACCGACAGCGGCACGTGCACGGCCATCTGGTCTCCGTCAAAGTCGGCGTTGAACGCAGCGCACACCAGCGGGTGCAGCTGGATGGCCTTGCCTTCGATCAGGATGGGCTCAAAGGCCTGGATGCCCAGACGGTGCAGCGTAGGCGCACGGTTGAGCATGACCGGGTGCTCCTTGATCACCTCTTCAAGGATGTCCCAGACCACCGGCGTGCCGGATTCGACTTCCTTCTTCGCCGCCTTGATGGTGGTGGCGATGCCCATGGCTTCCAGGCGCGAGAAGATGAAGGGCTTGAACAGCTCGAGAGCCATCAGCTTGGGCAGGCCGCACTGGTGCAGCTTGAGCGTCGGGCCCACGGTAATGACCGAACGGCCCGAGTAGTCGACGCGCTTGCCCAGCAAGTTCTGGCGGAAGCGGCCGCTCTTGCCCTTGATCATGTCGGCCAGCGACTTCAGGGCACGCTTGTTGGCGCCCGTCATGGCCTTGCCACGGCGGCCGTTGTCCAGCAGGCTGTCCACGGCTTCCTGCAACATGCGCTTTTCGTTGCGCGCGATGATTTCCGGAGCCTTCAGCTCCAGCAGGCGGCGCAGGCGGCTGTTGCGGTTGATGACGCGGCGGTACAGGTCGTTCAGGTCCGACGTGGCAAAGCGCCCGCCGTCCAGCGGCACCAGCGGACGCAGGTCCGGCGGCAACACGGGCAGCACTTCCATGACCATCCACTGGGGCTTGATACCGGACTTCTTGAAGGCTTCCAGCACCTTCAGGCGCTTGGCGTTCTTCTTGACCTTGACCTCGGAGCCGGTCAGGTCACCGCGCAGCTTCTCGATGGAATCATCGATGTCGATGCCTTCGAGCAGGTCGCGGATACCTTCAGCGCCCATCTTGGCGACGAATTCGTCACCGTATTCCTTGCGCTTGGCGTCGTAGTCGTCCTCGGACATGATGCCGAACTTCTTCAGCGGGGTCATGCCGGGGTCGGTCACCACATAGGCTTCAAAGTACAACACGCGTTCGATGTCGCGCAGCGTCATGTCCAGCACCAGGCCCAGGCGCGACGGCAGGGACTTCAGGAACCAGATGTGGGCGCAGGGCGCGGCCAGGTCGATGTGACCCATGCGCTCGCGGCGCACCTTGGTCTGCGTGACTTCAACGCCGCACTTTTCGCAGATCACGCCGCGGTGCTTCAGGCGCTTGTACTTGCCGCACAGGCATTCGTAGTCCTTGATGGGACCAAAAATCTTGGCGCAGAACAGGCCGTCACGCTCGGGCTTGAAGGTGCGGTAGTTGATGGTTTCGGGCTTTTTCACTTCGCCGAAAGACCACGAACGGATCTTCTCGGGCGACGCCATGCCGATGCGGATCGCATCGAAATGCTCGTCGGGCGTGAATTGCTTGAACAGGTCGAGTAGTGATTTCATGAGTTAAATCCTTGTTCCTTCCTGCGATTACGAGCGCTCGAGCTCAATGTCGATACCGAGCGAGCGGATTTCCTTGACCAGCACGTTGAACGATTCCGGCATGCCGGCTTCGATCGCGTGTTCGCCCTTGACGATGGATTCGTACACCTTGGTACGGCCCTGCACGTCGTCAGACTTCACGGTCAGCATTTCCTGCAGCGTGTAGGCGGCGCCATAGGCCTCCAATGCCCACACTTCCATTTCGCCGAAACGCTGGCCGCCGAACTGCGCCTTGCCGCCCAGCGGTTGTTGCGTGACCAGCGAGTACGGGCCGGTCGAGCGTGCGTGCATCTTGTCGTCCACCAGGTGGTGCAGCTTGAGCACGTGCATGTAGCCGACCGTCGTCGGGCGTTCGAACTGGTCGCCGGTGCGCCCGTCGTACAGGTGCGCCTGCGTGCGCGCGGCCGTCAGGCCCTTGGCCTTGGAGATGTCGTCGGGGAACGCCAGCTTGAGCATGCCGCGGATTTCTTCTTCGGAGGCACCGTCAAACACCGGCGTTGCAAACGGAACACCCTTGGACAGGTTGCCCGCCATTTCCAGCACGTCTTCATCAGACAGCTTGGCAAGTTCTTCCTTGCGGCCTGAGGTGTTGTACAGCTGGTCCATGAATTTGCGCAGCTCGGCCACCTTGGCTTCGTGCTGCAGCATGTCACCGATGCGCTGGCCAATGCCCTTGGCAGCCCAGCCCAAGTGCACTTCCAGCACCTGACCCACGTTCATGCGCGAAGGCACGCCCAGCGGGTTCAGAACGATGTCGCACGGCGTGCCGTCCAGCATGTAGGGCATGTCTTCGACCGGAACGATCTTGGACACGACACCCTTGTTGCCGTGGCGCCCGGCCATCTTGTCGCCAGGCTGCAGGCGGCGCTTGACGGCCAGGTAGACCTTGACCATCTTGAGCACGCCGGCCGGCAGCTCGTCGCCCTGCGTGAGCTTCTTGCGCTTTTCTTCAAACGCCAGGTCAAAGCTGTGGCGCTGCTGCTCGATCGAGTTCTTGATCGATTCGAGCTGCGAAGCCACTTCGTCGTCGGCCGGGCGGATGTCGAACCAGTGGAATTTCTCCACCGACGCCAGATACGCCTTGTCGATCTTGGTGCCCTTGGCCAGTTTTTGCGGACCGCCATTGGCGACCTTGCCGTTCAGCAACTTTTCGATACGGTCGAACGCATCGGCCTCCACGATGCGCAGCTGGTCGTTCAGGTCCAGGCGGAAGCGCTTGAGTTCATCGTCGATGATCTGCTGGGCGCGCTTGTCGCGCACGATGCCTTCACGGGTGAAGACCTGCACGTCGATCACGGTGCCTTGCGAGCCCTGGTCAACACGCAGCGAGGTGTCCTTCACGTCGGAGGCCTTCTCGCCGAAGATCGCGCGCAGCAGCTTTTCCTCAGGCGTGAGCGTGGTCTCGCCCTTGGGGGTGACCTTGCCCACCAGCGTATCGCCGGGTTGCACTTCGGCGCCCACGTAGATGATGCCGGACTCGTCCAGACGGTTGAGCTGCTGTTCGCTCAGGTTGGGAATGTCGCGCGTGATTTCCTCGGCACCCAGCTTGGTGTCGCGGGCCATGACCACCAGTTCCTCGATGTGGATCGAGGTGTAGCGGTCTTCGGCAACAACGCGTTCGCTGATGAGGATCGAGTCTTCGAAGTTGTAGCCGTTCCAGGGCATGAACGCGACCAGCATGTTCTGGCCCAGGGCCAGCTCACCCAGATCGGTCGATGCACCGTCAGCCACCACGTCACCCTTGGCGATGATGTCGCCGCGCTTGACGATGGGACGCTGGTGGATGTTGGTGTTCTGGTTGGAACGCTGGTACTTGATCAGGTTGTAGATGTCCACGCCGACTTCGCCGGCGGTGGCTTCTGCGTCGTTCACGCGCACCACGATACGGGTGGCGTCCACATAGTCCACCACACCGCCGCGGGTGGCCGTGACGACGGTGCCGGAGTCGATTGCAGAGACGCGCTCAATGCCGGTGCCGACGAAGGCCTTTTCAGGGCGCAGCACAGGCACGGCCTGGCGCTGCATGTTGGCGCCCATCAGTGCGCGGTTGGCGTCGTCGTGCTCCAGGAAGGGCACCAGCGATGCGGCCACCGACACGATCTGCGCGGGTGACACGTCCATGTACTGGATGCGCTCTGCGCCGCACAGGATGGATTCACCCTTTTCACGCGCAGACACCAGCTCGCCCGTCAGCTTGCCGTCCTTGTCCAGCGTGGCGTTGGCCTGGGCGATGACGTACTTGCCTTCTTCGATGGCCGACAGGTAGTCGATTTCCATCGTGACCTTGCCGTCCGCGACGCGACGGTACGGCGTCTCGATGAAGCCGTATTCGTTCAGTCGGGCGTACAGCGCCAGCGAGTTGATCAGGCCGATGTTCGGGCCTTCAGGCGTTTCAATGGGGCACACACGGCCGTAGTGGGTCACGTGCACGTCGCGCACTTCGAAGCCGGCGCGCTCGCGGGTCAAACCGCCCGGGCCCAGGGCCGAAACACGGCGCTTGTGCGTGATTTCGGACAGGGGGTTGGTCTGGTCCATGAACTGCGACAGCTGCGACGCACCGAAGAACTCCTTCAGTGCAGCCGAGATCGGCTTGCTGTTGATCAGGTCGTGCGGCATCAGCGGCTCTTGCTCGGCCTGGCCCAGACGCTCCTTCACGGCCTTTTCGATACGGGCCAGGCCGGTACGGTACTGGTTTTCGGCCAGTTCACCAACGCAACGCACGCGGCGGTTGCCCAGGTGGTCGATGTCGTCGACTTCGCCGCGGCCGTTGCGCAGGTCCACCAGGATCTTGACCACGGCCAGGATGTCTTCGTTGGCCAGCACCATGGGGCCGGTGGATTCGTCGCGGCCGATCTTGGCGTTGAACTTCATGCGGCCCACGCGCGACAGGTCGTACGTGTCCGGGTTGTAGAACAGGCGCTGGAACAGGGCCTGCACGGCGTCTTCGGTCGGCGGCTCGCCGGGGCGCATCATGCGGTAGATGGCGACACGGGCAGCAAACTCATCTACGGTCTCGTCGATGCGCAGGGTCTGCGACATGTACGCGCCCTGGTCTAGTTCGTTGGTGTAGATGCACTGGATGTCCTGCACGCCGGCGGTGCGCAGCTTCTTGAGCAGGGCTTCGGTCAGCTCGTCATTGGCCTTGGCGATGATTTCACCGGTGTCGGCGTCAACGATGGCGCGGGCCACCACACGGCCGACCAGGAAGTCTTCGGGCACGCTGATGTGCGTTGTGGCGGTGGTTTCCAGCTCGCGCGTGTGGCGGGCGGTGATGCGCTTGTCCTTGGCGACAACGACCTTGCCCGACTTGTCGGTGATGTCGAATCGGGCGACTTCGCCGCGCAGGCGCTCGGCCACAAACTCCATTTGAGCGCCGCTGTCCATCAGGCGGAAGTTGTCGTTGACGAAGAAGTTCGCCAGGATCGATTCCGGGTTCAGGCCAATGGCCTTGAGCAGGATGGTGACCGGCATCTTGCGGCGGCGGTCCACGCGGAAGTACAGGATGTCCTTGGGGTCGAATTCAAAGTCGAGCCAGGAGCCGCGGTACGGGATGATGCGAGCAGAAAACAGCAGCTTGCCCGAGCTGTGGGTCTTGCCCTTGTCGTGCTCGAAGAACACGCCCGGCGAACGGTGCAGCTGCGACACGATCACGCGTTCGGTGCCGTTGATGATGAAGGAGCCCTTGTCGGTCATCAGGGGCACTTCGCCCATGTAGACCTCCTGCTCCTTCACTTCCTTGACCACCTTGGATTGCGGCGTGGAAGATTCGCGGTCATAAATGATCAGCTGGACCTTGGCGCGCACGGCGGATGCAAACGTCAGGCCGCGGGTCTGGCATTCGCGCACGTCGAATGCGGGCTTGGCCAGGTTGTACTCAAGGAACTTCATCTCGACAAAACCGTTGTGCGAGACGATGGGGAATGCGGCGTCAAATGCAGCCTGCAAGCCCTCTATGGTGCGTTTTTGCGGGGCTGCGTCGGCTTGCAGGAACGCGGTGTACGCGTCTTTCTGCATCTGCAGCAGGTAGGGAACTTCCAGCACGCTGTCGCGGCTGCCGAAGCTTTTGCGGATGCGTTTGCGTTCGGTGTATGAGTAGGCCATGAGATCTCCGGGCTATGAGCTCTTAGCAACTGTCACGCCCCGGCCAGATCGGACGAGGGGCATTCCTGGTGGGTTGGCCACTACCAACCATGGCGGACGGCGATGCATTGCACATCGCCCGAACCAGGGCATCTTCTGCAGTCGGGGTCAGAAGACACTCATAAATACTGCATTCGCCAGCATTTATGGGTGCGTTCTACACGCATCCTTGAAGCACCAAAGGCTGGAGGCCCTTGCGGAGCACTCCAGCCTTGGACGCGGGTCGAATTACTTGAGTTCGACCTTGGCGCCGGCTTCTTCCAGCTTCTTCTTGGCAGCTTCGGCGTCGGCCTTGTTCATGCCTTCCTTGACAGCCTTGGGGGCGCCGTCGACCAGGTCCTTGGCTTCCTTGAGGCCCAGGCCGGTGATTTCGCGCACGGCCTTGATGACCTGAACCTTTTGTGCACCTGCCTCGAGCAGCATGACGTTGAATTCGGTCTTTTCTTCGGCCACAGCAGCGGCGGCACCGCCACCACCGGCAGCGGGAGCAGCCATGGCGGCTGCGCTCACGCCAAACTTCTCTTCGATGGCTTTCACCAGGTCGTTGAGTTCCATGACCGTCATGCTGTCCAGCGAGGTCAGAAATGCGTCTTTATCGAATGCCATTTTGATTTCCTAAATAGATTGGTACGTTTGCCGCGCTATCAAGCTGCGGCGGCCTCGGCTGCGGGGGCAGCATCGGCGTCCGCTGCCACAGCGGCAGCACCCTCACCACGCTTTGCCGCGAGCGCGCCCAGCACAACGGCCGTGCGCGAGATCGGGGACATCAGCAAGCCACAAAGCTGGGCCAGCAACACTTCCTTGGAAGGAATGTTGGCCAGGGCTTTCACACCGTTGACGTCCAGCGACTTGCCACCGTAGGCGCCACCGCGAATAACCAGCTTGTCGTTGGTCTTCGCGAAGTCGGCCACCACCTTGGCGGCAGCCGTTGCGTCCACGGAGAAGCCGTAGATCAGCGGACCGGTCATCTGGTCACCGACGACTTCAAACGCGCTGCCTGCGACAGCACGGCGGGCCAGGGTGTTCTTCAGAACACTCAGGGTCACGCCTTTGCTGCGCGCATCGTTGCGCAGTTTGGTCATGTCAGCGACCGTGATGCCGCGGTATTCCGCCATCACCAGCGTTTGAGCTTTAGCGGCGAGGCTGGTCACTTCATCAATGACCGCTTGCTTCTCACTGCGATTCAGACTCAAGGTCTACTCCTTTAAATGCGCCTTCGGGTTGGAGCCCTCCGGCGCGCCTTAGTTTCAGCGACCAACTGTTTTCAGAAATCTCTCAATTCCATCTTCAGCGGGATCGCCATCTGCGTTGGCTTTCAGATTAAGCGCATCGCTGCGCACCAACGGTCCTGGATGGCTCGCGAACACCCGAAGGCATCTGCGACCCACCACACCGGCTGCGCCTTGCGGCATGACCGGCTTTTTCTGCGATTACGCCGAGATGGTTTGCGTGTCTACGCGCACACCCACACCCATGGTCGACGAGACCGCCACTTTCCTCAGATACACACCCTTGCTGGACGCCGGCTTGGCCTTGGTCAGCGCTTCCACCAGCGCTGCCAGGTTGCCCTGCAGCTTGTCGGCGGCAAACGAACGGCGGCCGATGGTGGCGTGGATGATGCCGGCCTTGTCGGCACGGAACTGCACCTGGCCTGCCTTGGCGTTCTTCACTGCCGTGGCAACGTCCGGGGTCACAGTGCCCACTTTGGGGTTGGGCATCAGGCCGCGCGGGCCCAGGATCTGGCCCAGGGTACCCACAACGCGCATGGCGTCAGGGGCGGCGATCACCACGTCAAACGGCATGTCGCCCGCCTTGACCATGGCAGCCAGGTCGTCCATGCCGACGATGTCGGCACCGGCCGCTTTGGCTTCTTCGGCCTTGGCGCCCTGGGCAAACACAGCCACGCGCTTGGTCTTGCCCGTGCCGTTGGGCAGCACGACGGCGCCACGGACCACCTGGTCAGACTTCTTGGGGTCGATGCCCAGGCCCACGGCCACGTCGATGGATTCATCGAACTTGGCGGTAGCGGCTTCCATGACAATCGCCAGTGCGTCGGTCAGCGGATACAGCTTGTTGCTGTCAACCTTGCCTTGCAGGGCCTTTTGTTTCTTGGTGAGCTTGGTCATTTACACACCCTCCACGGTGATGCCCATGGAACGGGCGGAGCCGGCGAGCGTGCGGATGGCGGCATCCACGCTGGCGGCATTCATGTCCTTGAGCTTGGTCTTGGCGATCTCTTCGAGCTGGGCGCGCGTGATCTTGCCGACCTTGTTGCTGTGGGGGGTAGACGAACCCTTGTCCAGCTTGATGGCCTTCTTGATCAGGACGGTCGCGGGCGGCGTCTTGATGATGAAGGTGAAGCTCTTGTCCGCGAACGCGGTGATCACCACCGGCAGCGGCAGACCGGGCTCAACGCCCTGGGTCTGGGCGTTGAACGCCTTGCAGAACTCCATGATGTTCAGGCCGCGCTGGCCCAGTGCCGGGCCGATGGGCGGCGACGGATTGGCTTTGCCTGCAGGAACCTGCAGCTTTACAAAACCGACGATTTTTTTCGCCATGGTTTACTCCTTGCGGGTGATAACGCTTTGGCTCAAGGCCGAAAGCTCCCCGGGGTTAACGACTCGTTGCTTCCTTGCCTTGCGCGGAGTCGGTGCGCGCAAAGCGTTCCGTCAGGTCTTTTCGACCTGGCTGAATTCGAGCTCCACGGGCGTGGCACGACCAAAGATCGTGACCGACACGCGGACCTTGCTTTTTTCGTAATTGACTTCTTCGACCGTGCCGTTGAAGTCGGTGAACGGGCCATCCTTGACGCGCACATATTCACCCACGACAAACTCGACCTTGTGGCGCGGCTTGTCGGTGCCTTCCTGCATCTGGCTGACGATCTTCTGCACTTCTTCCTCGGAGATCGGGGCCGGGCGGTTTTTGGCGCCACCGACAAAACCGGTGACCTTGTTGGTGTGCTTCACCAGGTGCCAGGTTTCGTCGTCCATGATCATTTCCACCAGCACATAGCCGGGGAAAAAGCGGCGCTCTGTGGTGCGTTTCTGGCCGTTCTTGACTTCAACCACCTCTTCGGTGGGCACCAGGATGCGACCGAACTTGGCCTGCATGCCAGCACGGTTGATACGCTCAACGATATTGCGCTCAACGGCCTTTTCCATGCCGGAATAGGCGTGAACCACGTACCAGCGCAGGTCCGGGTTGACGGGTGCGGCGTCTGCCGCAGGGGTTTCAGCTGCTTCGGTCATTTACTTCTTCCAGCCCAGGATGAGGTCATAGAACACCCACTCCAGGGTCTTGTCGGTCAGCCAGAGGAACAACGCCATGACCACCACGAAGGCGAACACATAGGCCGTCATCTGGATGGCTTCCTTGCGGGTAGGCCAGACGACCTTTTTGACTTCACGCCAGGCATCGCGGCCAAAGGCGACAAATTCCTTGCCCGGCTCGGACGTGGCAAACACCACCACTGCCGCACCCAAACCGACCAGCAGAACACCCCATTGGGCAATCTGCCCCTGCTTGCTCAGCAGGTAAAAACCAACAAAGGCCGCAATGACCAGCGCCACGGCCGCAACCAGCTTGGCCTTGTCGGCTCCGGTACTGACAGTTTCAACTTGCGAAGTGGCCATTTTTGGCTTGTTCCTGCATCAAATTCAACGTGTCCCTTGAAGAGACTAAGCCCGTCACGGCGTGACGGGCTTGTTTTTGCCACCCAAGTGGCAGGGGCAGTAGGAATCGAACCTACAACCTTCGGTTTTGGAGACCGACGCTCTGCCAATTGAGCTATACCCCTATGGAATCACTCCATGATCTTGGCGACGACGCCAGAGCCAACGGTCTTGCCGCCTTCGCGGATGGCGAAACGCAGGCCTTCTTGCATGGCAATCGGGTTGATCAGCTTGACCGTGATGCTCACGTTATCGCCAGGCATGACCATTTCCTTGCCTTCGGGCAGCTCGATCGCACCCGTCACGTCCGTCGTGCGGAAGTAGAACTGCGGGCGGTAGTTGTTGAAGAACGGCGTGTGACGACCGCCCTCGTCCTTGCTCAGCACGTAGATCTCAGCGGT
>CALRYY010000006.1:0-85425 GCA_943372515.1 Ramlibacter sp. 2FC
GGTGCCTATGCGTTGGTGGGCGCGTGCTGGCTGCCGGTGGTGGTGCTGCAAATCCGCCTGCGGGACGCGGCGCTGTCGGCGCCGTCCATCAGTGCGTTGGACGAACGCTTTCATGCGCGCTTTCGCCTGTGGTTTGTGCTGGGCTGCCCGGCCTTTGTGGCCATGCTGGGCCTGTTTGCGCTGATGCTCGCGCGGGGCTACCTGGCCTGAATGGGGATGAAACCCGGTCGAAGCGTGCCTTATTTGTCGCAAGACATTTTATTTGTCATAATGAATTCGTCGCGTGACAAATAAACGATGCCCAAGATCATTTCCAAAGACGATTTCGACCGGCTGATAGCCGCCATCCAGAGGCATCCGCAAGGCATCGCGGCAGAGGAGCTGCTGGCAGAAATGGGGGGTACGGTGTCGCGCCGCACGATCCAGCGACGGCTGTCCCAACTTGTCGCGCAGCAGCGGATCATTGGCGAACGCGGTCACAGATCGGTTCGCTACCGGCTTGGCAATCGGGGCGTCGTGGTGCTTCCCGCGCTGCAGGTAGAGGCCCGCGCGGAAGGCTACATTCCCGTTTCTTCCGAGGGTGAACAGGTCAGGGCCTACGTGCGTCAACCCGTCCAGGGGCGTCGTCCCGTGGGGTATGACGTGGCCTTTCTGGATGCCTATCACCCCAACCAGACCTGGTATCTGCCAGAAGGGCTGCGCAGCCAGTTGCATGCGCTGGGCCGCTCGCCTGACGACCATGCGCCGGCCGGCACTTTTGCGCAAAACATCCTCGACCGCCTGCTGATTGATCTGTCATGGGCGTCATCGCGGCTGGAAGGCAACACCTACAGCAGAATTGATACCGAACGCCTGATCCGTGACGGTGAAGCGGCCGAGGGTAAAGACGCCATCGAAACGCAGATGATCCTCAACCACAAGGCCGCCATCGAATTTCTGGTGCACGGCGTTGACCAGCACGGCCTGGACGCCAGCACGGTCATCTCGCTGCACGCGCTGCTGTCAGACGGCCTGCTGGCTGACCCCATGGCCTGCGGGCGCTTGCGCCGCCGCGCCGTTGACATCGGCGGCAGTGTCTATCGCCCGATGGCGCTGCCCCAGCGTGTGGAGGAACTGTTTGGCCTGGTACTGGCCATGGCGGCGCAGATAGCTGACCCTTTCGAGCAGGCGTTCTTTTTGACGGTGCACCTGCCCTACCTGCAACCCTTTGAGGACGTGAACAAGCGCGTGTCGCGCCTGGCGGCCAACATCCCGCTGATCAAGGCCAACCTGAGCCCGCTGTCGTTCATTGACGTACCTGAGCGTGCCTATGTGGATGGGCTGCTGGGCGTATACGAGCTGAACCGCGTGGAACTGCTGCGTGATGTATTTGTCTGGGCCTACGAGCGATCGTGCCAGCAGTATGTGGCCGTGCGCGCGCAGATGGTGCCACCCGATCTGCTGCGCCTGCGCCATCGGGCGGCGCTGGCGCAAGCCATCCGCGCAGTGGTTCGCGCCGACCTTGCGCCTGATCGGGCATGGGTGCGGGCCAACGTACCCGCGTCGGTCCCGCAGGCTGACGCCGAAGCTTTTGCGCGGCTGGTTCTTGATGAGTTCAAGACCCTGCATACAGGCAACGTGGTGCGCTTCGGGCTGGGGCCAATGGAGTTTGATGCCTGGCAGGAACGCCATCCATCTGCGCCTGCGGCTCCGCCGGGGCACCGATGAAAGCCTTCGCCAGCCTCTTCAACGACCTGGACACCACCACGTCCACCAACGCCAAGGTCGAGGCGCTGCAGCGCTACTTTGCTGCGGCACCCGCGCATGACGCGGCGTGGGCCGTGTACTTCCTGTCGGGCGGCAAGCCGCGCCAGGTGGTGGCCACGGCCCGCCTGCGCGCGCTGGCCTGCGACATGGCCGGCATTGAAGACTGGCTGTTTGAAGAGTGCTACCAGGCTGTGGGCGACCTGGCCGAGACCATTGCCCATGTGCTGCCGCTGCCGGGTGTGGTGTCGGACGTAGGCCTGGCCGAATGGATTGAACAGCGTCTGCTGCCGCTGCGGGGCCTGGCCGAAGAAGAGATTGCCGCGCGCGTGCGCAGCTACTGGGCCGAGCTGGATGCGCAGGGCCGTTTTTTGCTGATCAAGCTGGTGGGCGGCGGCTTTCGCGTGGGCGTCAGCAAGCTGCTGGTGCAGCGGGCGCTGGCCGCGCACGCGGGTGTGGATGCCCGCCGCGTCGCGCAGCGCATGATGGGCTACACCGACGGCAAGGCCACGCCGTCGGCCGCGCGTTTTGCGGCGCTTGTTGCACAGGTTGACGACACCACCGCGCCGCAGGACGACGGCCAGCCGTACCCGTTTTTTCTGGCGCACCCGCTGGACGCACCGCTGGATGGGCTGGACGCGCGCCTGGGCCCGGTGACGCAATGGCAGGTGGAATGGAAGTACGACGGCATCCGCGGCCAGATCGTGCGCCGTGCGGGTCAGGTGTGGGTGTGGTCACGCGGTGAAGAGCTGGTGACCGACCGATTCCCCGAGCTGGTGGCGCTGGCTCAGGCCCTACCAAACGGCACGGTGCTGGACGGCGAGATCATGGTCTGGCGGGACGGCCCCGCGCCGTTTGCACTGCTGCAGCAGCGCATCGGCCGCAAGACGCTGACAAAGAAGGTGCTGGCCGATGCGCCCGTGAGCTTCATGGCTTATGACCTGCTGGAAAAGGGCGGCGAGGATGTACGGGCACAGCCGCAGCATGAACGCCGGGTGCGCCTGGAGAAGGTTCTGGCGGGCACGGGCATCCGCGTGTCTCCCGTGGAGACTGCAGCGTCATGGCCGGTTTTCGCGCAGCTGCGTCAGGAGTCGCGCGCACGGGGCGTGGAAGGTTTCATGCTCAAACGCCTGGACGCCGCGTATGGGACAGGCCGCACGAAGGCGGACGGCCTCTGGTGGAAGTGGAAAGTCGACCCCATGACCATCGACTGCGTGCTGATCTATGCGCAGGCGGGGCATGGCCGCCGTGCATCGGTCTATACCGACTACACCTTTGCTGTATGGAACCGCCCGCCTGCAAACAAAGCCGAGGCCGAAGAGGTGCTGGATGCCATCGCAAGGCGCCAGCCTGCCCAGCCCGGCGCGCTGCAACTGGTCGCCTTCGCCAAGGCGTATTCCGGCCTGACGGATGAAGAGTTCAAGCAGGTGGATACCGTGATCCGCAAGACCACGCTGGAAAAATTCGGCCCCGTGCGCAGCGTACGCCCGTCGCTGGTGTTCGAGCTCGGGTTTGAAGGCATCGGCCGCAGCCCCCGTCACAAAAGCGGGATCGCCGTGCGTTTTCCACGCATGCTGCGCATCCGGCATGACAAACCGCTGCACGAGGCCAACACCCTGCAGGATCTGGAGTCGCTGCTGACGTTGTAGCGTGGCCCAAATCTGTCAGTTGCAGGGCGCGGGGCCGGGCGTAAAAATGGGCGGCATGACGCCATTTCAATCCGCCAACGTGGCCCAGGCCTTTGACGCGTTTCCCCCAGGCATCCGCCGCAAGCTGCTGGTGTTGCGCGAGCTTGTCTTTCGCACAGCGGCGTCCACAGACGGCGTGGGCGAGCTGGAAGAAACCCTGAAGTGGGGCGAGCCGGCGTACCTCACTCCCGCCACCCGCAGCGGCAGTACGGTGCGCCTGGGCTGGAAAAAGGCCAGGCCGCTGGAATACGCCATCTACTTCAATTGCCAGACAACCCTGGTGGACACGTTCAGGACGCTGTTTCCCAACGAACTCAGGTTTGAGGGCAACCGGGCCATCGTCCTGCGCGAGTATGATGTAGTGCCCACTGACACTCTTCGCTTTTGTATTGCAGCGGCGCTGACCTACAAGGCAAAGCCCCCAGTGATTGGCCCCTGAATTCAGCGGTGTTAGCATCTTTGAATGCTGACCAAAGCCAACCCCTCCATGAACCCGGCCGACGAAGACGCTGGCACCCCGGTGTCAGTCAAGATCCGCGAACGCATCAAGGCGGCGCGCAAGCGCTTTCATGCCAACGACAACATCGCCGACTTCATCGAGCCCGGTGAGCTGGAGAAGCTGCTGGACGAAGTGGCCACGAAGATGGAGGGCGTGCTGGACAGCCTGGTGATCGACACCGAGCGTGACCACAACACCAGCGACACCGCACGCCGCGTGGCCAAGATGTATGTCAAGGAGGTGTTCAACGGCCGCTATGTCAAGCCGCCCGCCATCACCGAATTCCCCAACGCCGAGCACCTGAACGAGCTGATGATCGTCGGGCCCATCACCGTGCGCAGCGCCTGCAGCCACCACTTTTGCCCGGTCATCGGCAAAATCTGGATCGGCGTGCTGCCCAATGAGCACACCAATGTGATCGGCCTGTCCAAATATGCCCGCCTGGCCGAATGGGTCATGGGCCGCCCGCAGATCCAGGAAGAGGCCGTGGTGCAGCTGGCCGACCTGATCATGGAAAAAACCCAGCCCGATGGCCTGGCCATCGTCATGGAAGCCAGCCACTACTGCATGGCCTGGCGCGGCGTGAAAGACATGGACAGCAAGATGATCAACTCCGTCATGCGCGGCGTGTTCCTCAAGGACTCCACACTGCGCCGCGAATTTCTGGCCCTCATTCCCCAAAAAGGCTGACCTCTCATGCTTGTACGCCTTCTATACGCCAGCCGCGCCGTGGACACCAGCGCCGATGCGATCGACGCCATCCTGGCCCAGTCGCGCCAGCACAACCCCTCGAGCGGCATCACCGGCATTCTTTGCTATGGCGGCGGCATCTTTTTGCAGGCCATCGAAGGCGGGCGCATGCCCGTCAGCCAGCTGTATGGCCACATCCAGAAAGACCCGCGTCACAAGGACGTGGCCCTGCTGCACTACGAAGAGATTTCAGAGCGCCGCTTTGGCGGCTGGACCATGGGGCAGGTCAACCTGTCCAAGCTCAACCATTCCATCCTGCTCAAGTATTCAGAGAAGCCCGAGCTGGACCCGTACTCGGTGTCGGGCAAGGTGTCTCTGGCGCTGCTGGAAGAGTTGATGGCCACCGCCGCCATCATTGGCAGGGCGTGAGCCTGCTGCTGGGCTGCGACTTCTCCAGCAGCCCGACGCGCCGCAAACCCATCGTGATCGCCCTGGGCGCCGAGCGTGCCGGGCGCGTCGTGCTGCAGCGCCTGGAGCGCCTTGAATCGCTTGAAGCATTCGGCGCCTGGCTGGCGCAGCCCCAGGCCTGGGTGGGTGGCTTTGACCTGCCGTTTGGCCTGCCGCGCGAGCTGGTGCAGCACCTGGGCTGGCCGCTGGAATGGGCGGCGTGCATGGACCATTACGCAGCGCTCAGCCGCCCGGCCATCCGCAACACCTTTGCCGCTTTTTGCGATGCGCGGCCCGTGGGTGGCAAATTTGCCCACCGCGCCACCGACCGGCCCGCGGGCTCCAGCCCCAGCATGAAATGGGTGAATCCGCCGGTGGCATACATGATGCATGCCGGCGTGCCGCTGCTGCGCGCCGCCGGCGTGCATCTGCCGGGCCTGCACAACGGCGACCCGCAACGCGTGGCACTGGAGGCCTACCCCGGCCTGCTGGCGCGCAAGGTGCTGGGTGCACGCAGCTACAAAAGCGACGACCGCGCCAAACAGACACCCGAGCGCCTGATTGCCCGCAAGGACCTGCTGACCGCGCTGGAAAACGGCACCCCGCTGGGCGGTTTGCGCTTGAAGCTGACGCATGCGCAACGCGATGCCCTGGCGGCTGACGCCAGCGGTGACAGCCTGGACGCCGTGTTGTGCCTGCTGCAGGCCGCGTGGGCACAGCACCAGGGCGCGCCGCGTTATGGTTTACCTGCGCACATGGACCCCCTGGAAGGCTGGATACTCACCGCATGATGCAAGGTCACGCACCGTGAACATCGCAACCACGGCACGCCTGTCGCTGGACTGGCTCACGCAGGACGATGCAGACTTCATTGTCAAGCTGGTGAACGACCCGCAGTGGCTTGCCTTTATCGGCGACAAGGCGGTGCGTACGCGTGAAGACGCACGTGCCTACCTGAGCACCGGCCCGCTGGACATGTACGACCGGCTGGGCTACGGCCTGTACCGCGTCAGCCTGCGGGCCCGCGACCCGCAGGCCGACGAGCCCATCGGCCTGTGCGGCCTGGTGCGCCGCGACGGCTTGGGCGGGCCTGACCTGGGCTTTGCATTCCTGCCGGCAGGCCGGGGCCGCGGCTATGCGCTGGAGGCGGCACAGGCCGTGGTGGAGCACGGCTTTGGCCCGCTGGCGCTGCCGCGCATCCTGGCCATCACCCTGGCGCACAACCAGCGCTCATGCCGGCTGCTGGAGCGCCTGGGCATGACAGTACAAGGCGGCGTGCGCGTGCCGGCCGACGGGCCCGACAAGCTGCTGTATGGGCTGGACAATCCGCGGGCCTGACGGCGGGCACCATCAGCTCCAGGCAGACGCCAGCACCGCATTGAGGTGCGCGCCATAGGCGGGCGGCAGGTTGGGCTGCCCCATGACCGGGATGGCCAGGTCATCCATGGCGTTCACCAGCGTCTGCACCTTGGCGTAATCCAGGGTCTTGCCGTTGCCTGCCACGAACTCCTCCACGCGGTACTGTGCACCCAGGTACCAGTTTTGAACCGTCATGCGGTCCGCTGTGCCGATGATGCTGATCTCCAGGTTGTTGCCCAGCTTGCGAAACCACAGCTGGTTGGCCGTCACGTCGGCCGCAAAGCGCAGCACGTCGCGGTTGCCCGCCGTGGCGTCGGCTTCCACCAGCGTGTCGGCGCCATGGCCGCGGCCCAGCCAATAGATGTCATTGCCCGCGCCGCCCTTCAGGATGTCTGCGCCGGCCTTGCCGTCCAGCGTATCGGCGCCCAGGCCGCCCGTCAGCGTGTTGGCGCCTGCGTTGCCCGTCAGCACATTGTTCAATGCGTTGCCCGTGCCGTTGAGGGCGGCCGTGCCCAGCAGCGTCAGGTTTTCAAGGTGGGCGCCCAGCACCCAGTTCACGTACGCATTCACCTGGTCCGTGCCCTGGGCCGCCAGCTCGGTCACGGTGTCGCCGGTGTGGTCCACCACATAGGTGTCGTTGCCCGCGCCGCCTTGCAGGGTGTCTGCACCGGCACCGCCGTTCAGCACGTTGGCCGCAGCGTTGCCCTGGATCACGTTGGCCAGCGCATTGCCCGTGCCGTTGATGGCGCCCGCGCCGGTGAGCGTCAGGTGTTCCACGTTGGCCGCCAGCGCCCAGCTGATGCCGGCCTTGACAGTGTCAACACCGCCGTTGGCCAGTTCCACGGTCGTGTCGTTGGCCTGGGCCACGATGTAGGTGTCGTTGCCCGCGCCACCGGCCATGACGTCGTCGCCGCCCTTGCCGTCCAGCACATTGGCTGCGGCGTTGCCCGTGAGCGTGTTGTCCAGAGCGTTGCCCGTGGCGTTGATAGCTGCCGCGCCGGTCAGCGTGAGGTCCTCGACGTTGGCGCCCAGCACCCAACTGATGCTGCTGCGCACGGTGTCCTGGCCACTGCCGGCCTGCTCGGTCACGCTGTCGCCCGTGCTGTCTGCCACGTAGGTGTCGTTGCCCAGGCCGCCGGCCATGGCGTCGGCGCCTTTGCCGCCGTCCAGCAGGTCGTCGCCGCCGGCGCCGGCCAGGGTGTCCGCGCCGGCGCCGCCATACAGGCGGTCGTTGCCGCCACGTCCGGTCAACCGGTCGGCGCCGGCCAGGCCCACGACGTCCCCGCCGCCGGCCAGGGCCGTGAGCGTGTCGTTGCCGGCCGTGCCCGTGACGGTGTTGACCTGCTGGTCGATGTAGGCCGCGTTCCACACGGTGCCTCCTGCAAAGCGCACCTGGAACAGGCCGTTGCCCTCTTGCGGCTCGAAGTACGCCTGCACGCGGATCACGTCGGCGGTGGTTTTGTGGCGCAGCAGCAGATCGTTGCCGCTGCGCTGCAAGGTGATGCTCGCCGCCGTGACCGTGGCGTCGAACTGGATCGTGTTGAGCGCCTCGTCGTCGTCCAGCGCATCGTCGGTGTCCGTTTGCCGTTCGCTGCGCTGCAGGTCGTCCACTACGTCCTGGCCCCAGCCGGCGGCGTACTGGTAGGCGTCGGCCCCGCGCCCGCCGGCCAGCACGTCGTTGCCGGCGCCGCCCTTGAGCTGGTCGTTGCCGTTGCCGCCGTGCAGCCGGTCGTTGCCCGCGCCGCCGTCCAGCGTGTCGGCCGTGCCCTGGCCAAACAGGTGGTCGCTGCCCGCGCCACCGGCCAGCGTGCGCACCGCCGCCGACGTGATCAACAGGTCGTCGCCCGCGCCGCCCGCCTGCAGGTTCGCCTGGCCCAGGCCGGCGGCGATGGCGTCGCGCGTCAGGTACGTGCCGTCGCCCAGGCGGATCGCGTCCAGGGCGCTGACGGCTTCTTCGGATTGCGCGTTCTTGAAGTAGTTTTGAAGGGTCAGGCTGGCCGTGCCCAGCTTGATCGTCAGGTCCTTGGCCGCGCGCGTGAACCGCAGCGCCGACGCGTCGGCACTTTCGGTCAACGCCACCAGGGACTGGATGTCGCGTTGAGCGGCCCATTGCGCGGCCGTGCGGGTGGCGGCACCGCTCACTGTGTCGGCGCCGCCATCTGCCGCCAGCCGGATCTGCAGCTGCGCGCCGCCGGCCGCGACGCTGTCGTTGCCTGTACCTCCGTCCACCACCGCAAAGCCCGCGCCCAGGTGGATGGCGTCGTTGCCCGCGCCGCCCAGCAGTTCGTCACGCCCACCACCGCCCACCAGCGTGTCGTTGCCGGCCAGCCCTTCGATGCGGTTGTCGCCCGCGTTGCCCGTGAGCCGGTCGGCCCCCGCCGTGCCTTGCAAGGCGGCATCCCCCATGTCCGCAGCCAGTTGCAGGGCCTCTACATGGGCAAAGTCACCCAGGCGGACCATGTCTGGCGCAGCGTCGCCGCCTGCGTGCAACACCACGGTGTCCAGGCCGCCACCCGCGGCTTCGACCACGACGTCGCCCAGGTCGGCCAGGTAGGTGTCATTGCCATTCATGCCAGTCAGGCGGTTGGCGCCGGCATTGTGCGTGCCGTCCAGTTCGTTGTCCCAGTCATTGCCTGTCGCGCTGACGGTATCGCTGCCGGTCAGCCGCAGCCGGGTGATTTCCTCGGGCAAGGTGTACGAAAGCGACGTTTCGATTTCGTAGTCACCCGGCCTGCGTATTTCGAAGCGATCGTCCATGTCGTCCACCACGAAAGTGAGCGAAGTCCAGTTCAAGGAGGGGCCGCGCAGGTGATCGGCGCCTTCACCGCCGTCCACACGGATTCGCACGGGTCCTTGTGGCCCATTGCCAAACTGGGCAAATGACAGATCAATCAGGTTGTCCAGCTCGTTGCCCGTGTAGTAGTGCTCATAGTCATCGGTGGCGACGGGCGCGTAGATGGCTTCGCTGATCAGCAGATCCTCCAGGTGATCGGCCATGTCCACGGACGCCATGTTGGTGACCAGAACGTCGTGGCCTTCGCCTTCGCGCTCAATCACCATCGCCTGGCCCGCCACGCGTGAACGGTCGGCCATGTCGATATAGATGTCGTCGCCCGCGCCGCCCTCGTAGGTGTCCAGCCCACCCATTCCCTCCAGCCGGTTGCTGAATGTGTTGCCGCGCAGCACGTTGTTCAGGCTGTTGCCTTTGCCTTCACGTGCCAGGCTCGCAAGCTCCAGGTTCTCTACGTTGGCGGGCAGTGTGTAGTTCACCGTGCTGCGTACCGTGTCGTTACCGCCGCCGGCCGCCTCGATGATTTTGTCGGCCGTGTTGTCAACCAGGAATGTGTTGTCGGCTGCGGTGCTGGTCTGGGTGTCGGCGGCGCCGGTGACCGATGCGCCCGCACGCGCCACGATGTCAGGCAGCGTCCAGGTCGTGAGCGCCGCGTCAGCGAACTGGATGCGCGAGAACGTTGCGACGCCTTGCGCGTCAAAGAAGCCGTTGATTTCCAGGGATTCGCCCGTGGTTTCAATCAGCAGAACCAGCGAACCATCTTCCCCGGGCACCTGGGCGCGGATCAGCTTGACTTCGTCCGGCGTCACGCCTTCGCGCAGGTAGATGCGGTTGTCCCTGGAGACCGCCCATTCGTTCGTGGCGACCGTCCATTCCTGGATGCGGTCGGTGCCCCACCCCTTGCCAAAGACGTAGTCATCGTTCCCGGCGCCCCCACTCAGTTGGTCATTGCCGGCCCCGCCGTCCAGCAAGTCTTTGCTGCCGGTCCCGAGGAGGTAGTCGTTGCCGCCCAGGCCTCTCAGAGACTCGTGCGGGAGGTTGCCGTACAGATAGTCGTCATCGTCAGTGCCCGTTTGCACGCGGTCGGTCAGTAGCGGCCCCCCGCGCTCGGCTTCGGCTGCCAGCTTCGTCGCGTCCCACACGGTGCCGTCGGCAAATTCCAGCTGGTCCAGCTTCCGGTCGTACCAGAGCGTGGTCCATCGGGTGGCATCGTTAAAGTGAGCATGGACGGTAATCTCGTCCGCCGTTCCCCGGATCCGGATGATCAGGTCGCTGGTGACGAACTGGGGCAGCATGTCGCTGGTGTAGCGCTGGAGCACCAGGTCCTGCGGGGCGATTCCCGCGCCCAGCCGCAGCGTGTCAATCGCCTGCGTGACGGTCGGGTCGGCGTCGTCCCGAAGCAGGTCCTGGTTACCGATGGCGTCCGAGCCGTCGCCCCGGTTGAAGACGTAAATGTCGTTGCCCGCGCCCCCAAAGAGTTTGTCATCACCCGTCCCGCCTATCAGGATGTTCGGCCCGTCGTCGCCGTTCAGCCGGTCGACGCCCGGCGTCCCGCTGATGGTCGTGACCACCGGTTGCGGCACCACCAGTTCGAACACGTCCGATTCCGACGCGCCTTCGGCGTCGGTGGCCGTGACCCGCACGCTGAGCTGCGCCGGTGTTCGCGTATTGCCCTTGAATACCCGCGTCTGCGCATTGAACGCCAGCCATGACGGCAAGGCGCTGCCATCGGCCAGCGTGGCGGCATAGATGAGCGTGCCGCTGGCGTCCGGGTCGTTGAAGGTGCCCGCGGGCAGGCTGAAGCTGAACGATTCGCCCGCGCTGTATTGCTGGTCCGCGATGGGCGTTTGCACCATCGGTGCCAGGTTGTCCAGCGCCACCGCCATCGTGATGCTGTGGCTTGCCGTGCCGCCATGGTTGTCCGTTCCGCACAGAACCAGTTGGAGCGAGCCCGCGTCTTCCACGCTTGCCAGGCCCGCGAGCGTGCGCGTGGCCGCGTTGAATGTCAACCATTGCGGCAGCGGCGAGCCGTCGGCCTGGCTGACGCTGTAGGTGAGGGTGTCTGCGCCGTCGAGGTCGACGATGGTGCCCGCGGGCACCGTATAGTTGAACGCGACCCCCGCGCGGGCGTACAGCTTCGCGGGCACCGTGCCAATGATCACCGGCACCTGGTTGGGCGGGTCGATTTGCAACCAGAAGTTTCGACCGACCGCGCTCCCATAGGTGTCTGTTGCCCACAGCTTGAGTTGCGGGCTGCCCACGTCTGTCGCGTCCGGCGTGCCGCTCAGGGTGCCCGTGGCAGCGTCAAATGTCAGCCAGTCAGGCAGCGCAGTACCGTCGGCACGCTTGATGCTGTAGGTCACCGCATCCCACGCGTCGGGGTCCGTGGCCGTGCCCGCCGGCACCGTGTAGCTGAACGCGCTGCCCACACGGGCTTGCTGCAGCGGGATGCTGGCGTTGAACACCGGCGCGTGGTTGCTGGCGCTGCGGTCGGCCTCCAGCTCGATGCGGGCCTGGTCCCACACCGTGCCGTCGGCAAATACCAGCCGGTCAATCTTGTGGTCCAGCACGCGGGTGCTGTTGGCCACTTCAACCTGTGCGCCATAGTGGTTGGCCACAAAGACGTAGTCGTCCGTGCCCTTGAGCTGCAGCACCAGGTTGTCGCCCTGGCGGCGCACAGAGACGTCCGTGACCGCTATGCCGTCGCCAAAGCGCACGGTATCCACCGCCTGCTGCAGTAGCGGGTCGGCCGTGTCGCGCAGGAAGTCGGTGTTGGAGACCGTGTCGCCACCATCACCACGGCTGAAGACGTACACATCGTCGCCCCCACCGCCGCTGAGCCAGTCGCTGCCGCCCGCTGCGGTCAGCACGTTGGCGGCGCTGTTGCCCACGATGGAGTTGTCTGCGGCGTTGCCCGTGCCGTTGATCGCCGCCGATCCGACCAGCGTGAGCTGCTCAAAGCCGTCACCCAGCGTGTAGCTGATGTGGGCCTGGATGGCGTCGATGTCGTCACCAGAGGTCATGGGTGTCATGGCCGTCAGCGCCAGGCTGGCCGTCATGGGTGAGCCGCCGCCTGTGGGTGAAGCCGCCTCCACCACCACGTCGTTTTCGCTGTCGATCACATAGGTGTCGCTGCCAGCGCCGCCATCCATGTAGTCAGCGCCTTGGCCTCCGTCCAGATAGTCGTCGCCATCGCCGCCATACAGCACATCGAGGCCACCGCCACCCATGAGGTTGTCGTTCCCTGCCTCACCGTCCAGATAGTCGTCGCCCGAAGCCAGGGGGTCCGTTGCAGCGGCCCCTTTCAGCTTGCTGGCGGGGGTGTCGCCATACAAGTTGTCTGCGCCGTTGCCGCCATACAGCACGTCCGCGCCCCCTCCACCTTCCATGTAGTCGTCGCCGTCCTCACCATCCAGGTAGTCAGCGCCATGAAAATCCAGCGCCAGAAAGTACGGACTGTCGGATTCGCTAGGCGTGTCGCTGAACAGCTTGTCATTGCCCACGCCGCCAAACAGGTTGTCCTCGCGGCCCCCGCCAATCAGCTCATCGTTCCCGGCGCCTCCATCCAGAAAGTCAGAGCCGTGGCTTGCGCCCTGTACTGTATTGAGGAAGCCGCTCTTGAGGAGACCATCCCCATCCAGGATGTCATCACCCGCGTCGCCTACAACGATGTCGTCGCCCGCCAACCCGTCCAGTTGGTCCTTTCCATCACCGCCCTTGATGCGGTCATTGCCCCAGCTGCCCATGACCCAGTCATCACCCGCGCCTGCGTCAATGGCGTCGCTCTGGACTTCTGTGGGGGTGGATGAGACGCCGTTCCAGACGACTACACGCGCATCGTCCCCAGGGTACGCCCCCCACATGGTTCCGCCCGCCTGCAACGTCTTGCCTGCGGGCAGGCCCCAGCTGGCCCAGTTGTCATTCGGCCCCAGCTGCTGGTAGCCGCCATGCACATCGGCGCTGGAGCTGATGTAGTCGTTGCCATCCCCGCCCTTGATGTTGTCGTTGCCCGCACCGCCGCCGATCATGTCATTGCCTGCGCCGCCGTCGATCTGGTCGTTGCCCGCCTTGCCCGCCAGCAGGTCGTTGCCTGCCAGGCCGTTGATCTTGTCGTTGCCGGGCGTGCCGTACAGGGTGTTGTCCGTGACCATCTGGTCGTCGCTGGGGATGGTTTCCATCCCGATCACTTCGCCTTGTTCGTTGTAGATGGGGCGCTGGGTGGGGTCTGTGGTGCCGGCCTTCAAGTTGCCCTGTGCGTCGGGTTCGTATTTCAGCTCGTTTGTTTCCACCACCGTGACTTGTACGCCCTCTGTGTTGGTGCGTTTGATGGGGGCGCCGGTGTGCTTTTCTGTCACGACGACGTAGTCGCCGTTGAAGGTGTTGTCTGCTTCGCCGCTGTCGCGCAGGGTCACGGCCCAGGTGTTGCTGGTGGCGCTGGTGCCGCTGCTGTTGTACGTGGCGCTCAGGCTGGCCACGGCGTCGGCGTCCAGCTCGCCGTCGTGCACGAGCGAGAAGCGCGCCTGCGTTTGGCCTTCTGTCAGGGTGATCACTGCACCGTTGGCGTCTACCGTGGTGTCGCCCAGGATCACTTTGCCGTTGGCGCCGGCGAAGCTCAGGGTGATGGTGTCGTTGGCCTTGGCGCCGGAACTCAGGTTCAGGCCAAAGCTGGTGCCGCCGCCTTCGGCCACGGTGACTGTTTTGCCGGACAGGCTGTCCAGGGTTGCGCCCGGGACGCTCCAGTAATTGCCGGACTCTTGCGTCAGGGCAACTTTGGCCGGGCCGAGCTTGATGCCCATGTAGCCTTGCTCGCCCTTGGCCTTGCTCAGATCGAAGTTGTTGATGGTGATGGTGTTGGCGGTGTCTGTGCCTTTGGTAATGGTGGCTTTGTACGTGTTGCCGGATTTCTGGATGTCCAGGTTGGCATAGACGTTGCCGCCCATGTCAAAGGAATAGCCTTCGCGTTCGCCGGCTCCCCCAAAGTTGGTCAGGGCTTTGCCATCCATCTGGAAGGCGCCTTTGCCGTCGCTGTCCGTGACGGTATCTTTGCCCCAGGTACCGTTGAAGTGGTACGTATCGTCGTCGCCGCCGCCGTAGAGCTTGTCGTCGCCGCCGCCTCCGGTCAGGGTGTCGTTGCCCGCGCCCGCCAGCATCACATCATCCTTGTTGCCACCGGTGAAGGTGTCGGCACCTGTACCGCCAATGAAGATCTGCGATTTGGTCGCGTCCACGGCGGTGGCCGTGACGGCTTCTGTGCCCGTGTTGACGCTCCACTGCTGGTAGGTTGTCTGCACACCCGATGCACCATGCGCCTTGCTCAGGGGGTCAATCCACAGCTTGACATAAGCGCCCGCCTTGTCTTGCGCACCCGTCAGGCCTGCACCTATAGCAGTGGTGTACTGAAAAAGTTTCCCGGTCTGAGTGAAAAATTTCTGACCGCTGTAGCCCGTGCCTTGCCAGTAGTACCACTCGATGCCTTGAGCGATCAAGGCGTTCTGGGCCTGCACGTTCGGGCCCGCAATGTTGGCGCCGAGCTTTTGCAAGTCAGCGGCGAAGTGCGTCAGCAGGGCGTTACCGCCCACCGCAATGCCGCCGATGCCGCCCGTCTCGTTGCGGACGAGGTGGTCAAGGAAGTTTCTCTGCTCGCTGGCTACGTTGGTTGAATACAGCTTTTCGTCGAACAAAAGTGGCAACAGACTGGTGAGTGTCTTGGTGGCGTCATTGAACGCCTGGCCGCTGGGGGCGGTCTTTTCACTTTGCAGGAACGCGGTCAGCAGTGACTGGGAATGCAGGTTGGTCTTGTCGGTCGTTTGCCCATTGGACAAGGAAACAGGTGTATTGCCGATACGGTCATAGACCTTGCCAATCAGGCTGGCGTGAAGTACTTCGCCTTCAACTTGAATTGTGTTGACCAGATTGCTGCGCGGGATGGGGTTGCTTGGACCACGCAGCTGCAGAAACTCGGTTAACGGCGCAAGCACCGCATCGCTAAAGACCCGGTTGTCGCTGGCATCGCGCTTGGCGGTCAGCACGGACAAGAGGGCGTTCGCGTTGTCGGACAGCGCGGTGGCCGATTTGGCAAAAGGCGCCTGGTCGAATGTCTGGGCCCCGACACCGAAAAACACCCCCACCAGGGATGCAAGCCCCCCGCCCAAGCTGTGGCCTGTCAGCGTGATGGTCGCGGCCGGGTTGGCCGCTTTGATCTCCAAATAGTATTCAGCCGCCTGCTGCAGTTGGGCTGTCCAATCGCCTCTGATGATCTGCAGGTTGGCCTGCATGTCTTTGGAGAACAGGCCGGCGGCATTGGGGTCGGTGCCGGAATAGGAAATGACGATTTCGGTGCCTTTTTGAAAGGCCCGAGCCTCGAAGCCCGTTTGATCATCGGCATTGCGTTGCGCGATGTCTTCAATCCACCCAGCAGGAACAGGGAAGCGATTGATGGCATCTCTGGTCGAGAAGTAGGCAGCGCCTGCAAGCAGCGCGTATTCAATTGCAGTCGTCATCTTCATTTCCCTTCAAAAAATTTGTTGCACGGGCATGTTTTTTCGTCGAAGCTTTCACTTTTGCATCCCGTTTGACAGGCTTGCAATGTCGGCTTTCCGCTGAACCACGCTTGAGCTCGCCAAAGTCCTTTCCCGTTAGAAACCATCGGAACGCAGTCTGGGTCGTAGTTGATTGGTGCCCGCAGAATGCTTCGGTACTCAGGCTTCTCCAATCGCCCGTTAAGTGATTCGACTAGAGCGGCAGAGATCAACGGATGGCTGGCGATGGTGGTCTTCTCGCCCAAGGTGTCGATCGTCAAATTGTTGGTTTTGAAATCCGGGGGAAGCTCTTTCAGATCAATTCGATTCCAGCCTTGCCTGTCGTGTTTGAAGACGACGTAGGGCGGATTGGGCCGCCCCCATCTGTTGTATGAAAGGCAAAGATTTGGAACGGTTACGAGATAGGGAACATCACCAAGAACGTGCAGCGCGAGCAGCTTGAAATTCGTTCTTCCCAGTTCATCGCCGTATTCGCTTGTCCATGAAAACGGCTTGCTGTTGCCCGGCAGTTCGAATGAAAGTCGCAGTTCCCGAATAGGCGGGGCTTGCCCGACTTCGCTGCGCCCGCCATAGGTTTGGCTTCGCTGGACAGTGATGCTGCGTCCATCGTGCAGCAGCACTTCTTCTTTCCAGCTGTTCCCAGCGGCTGCGCACGCGCTCACGCCTGCACTCAGTAAGAAAGTCGCGCTCGCTCTCTTGAGGGTCGCCCATAGGTTGCGGTACGTAGTCATGCTGCTGTCCTGTTTGGAGCAGGGTCAACTGCTTGCTGCAGCTGGGCTGTCCAATCGTCTCTGATGATCTGCAGGTTGGCCTGCAGATCTTTGGAGAACAGGCCGGCGGCATTGGGATCGGTTCCGGAATAGGAGATGACGATTTCGCTGCCTTTTTGAAAGGCCGAAGCTTCGAAACCTGACGACGGATCCGATGGGTTTCGCGAAAGTACGGACCATCCAGAAGGAAGTGGGAACTGATTTATCGCGTGTCGCGTATCGAAATAGGACGCGCCAGCAAGCAAAGCATATTCAATCGGTGTAGTCATAGATATTCCCTGATTCACTAAAGTAGGTTGTCTTGTTACGGTCGTCTCTGATCAATTATTTTTCTTGCCACGGGGTCATTCGGAAGAACCCAGTAACCTTTGTAGAAAACGCGCTCTTCGCACATTTCATTGATATATTCCTTGGCCAGGCCTTCCCGCAGAATGCTGCGGAACTCAGGCTCTCTGTAAGACGCGTACAGACCTGTGATTTCCTCAGCTGAAACGATGTTTTTGCCAAACTTTCTTGCTTCATCGTCAGGCGATGAAAAAATCAGGTTCGCCAATTCAATTTCAGGCGGAAGTTCCTGCAACGCGATGCGGCTCCATTCCAATCCCTGGTATTTGAAGACCACGTACGGCGGATTCGGCCTGTTCCATTTGTTGTACGACAGGCAACCCATCGGGTGCGCCACGAGATACGCCACCCCTTCTTTTGTATCCAGCAGCATTGGCAAGAAGCTGGCGGTACCAAGGTCTGGGGAAAATGAGTCTGTCCATCTGACTCCTTGCTGAGTCCCAGGAAGTGTGAAAGTCAGGCTCTGTTGTTTGATGGGTGGCTGTTGGCCTACTTCATGATGCCCCCCGCGCTCCACCATGCGTTCGACTGTGACCTTGCGCCCATCGTGCAGCAGCACTTCTTCTTTCCAGCTGTTTCCAGCGGCAGCGCACGCGCTCACGCCCGCACTCAGAACCAAAGTCGCGCCCGCTCTTTTGAGGAGCGCCCGTAGGTTGTGGTGCTCGCTCATGCTGCTCTCCTGATTGGGGTGGGGTCCACCGCCTGCTGCAACTGGGCCGCCCAATCACCTCGGAAGATAGGCAGATCCCGCGAGCAAAGCGTATTCAAGTGTTGTTGCCACTTCTATTTCCCCTCAAAAATTTTGGCGCATGGGCATGTTTTTTCATCGAAGCCCTCGTTTCTGCAGCCGTCTCGGCAAGCTTCCAATGTTGGCTTTCCATCGAACCACGCTTGGGCACGCCAGAGGCCTTTTCCGTTCGATACCATCGGAATGCAACGTTCACCGCCCGGGTTAGGAATCTCTTCCCGCAAAATGCTGCGGTACTCAGGCTGTCTGTAAGTTGCATACAGACCCCTAATTTCCTCTGCTGAAACGATGTTTTTGCCAAACTTTTTTGCCTCATCGTCAGGCGAAGAAAAAATCAGATTCGGTGATCTGAATTCGAGCGGGAGCTCTTGCAATGCAATGCGGCTCCATTCCATTTCCTGGTACTTGAAAACCACATACGGTGGATTCGGTCTGCCCCATTTGTTGTAGGAAAGGCACCCCATCGGGTGCGCCACGAGATATGCAACGCCTTCGCGTGCCTCCAGCAGCATTGGCAAGAAGCTGGCGGTCCCGTGATCCGGCGCAAAGGGATCTGTCCATGCCACTTTCTTTTGACTGCCGGGAATAGTGAAAGTCAGGCTCTGCTGCCTGATCGGTGGGTGCTGGCCCACTTCGCGGCGCCCCCCGCGCTCAACCGTGCGCTCGACGATGAGTCTTTGGCCATCGTGCAGCAGCACTTCTTCTTTCCAACTGCTTCCGGCAGCAGCGCACGCGCCCACGCCTGCACCCAGAATCAAAGCAGCGCCCGCCCTTTTGAGCATCGCCCATAGGTTGCGGCTACGCGTGCCGCTGTTCTGTTCCGGAACGGCCGATGCATCGGCTCCGACCCAGCCGGGCGCATTGCGCGGGCCAGCACTTCGCTGCGAAAAAGGCATGATCCAGCTAAATTTAAAACAAAATAGCTGTGTATTCTATTTGAATAAATAAATAGAATTACATTGTCTCTTTTTTACCTCATCACATTGGAGGGGGCCGCCGCCAAGCTCGGAGCGGAAGGCTCAGGCGCTCAACCGCCCAAACGCCTGCAGTGCATCCACATCCGTGCGGTACATGCACAGCAGCGGCCCGTCGTCCAGCGCCCCCGCCCGGCGCAGTACCTTTTCCACCGGCAGCTTGATGCCGCTGATGTGCAGCGTGATGTTGCGCCCGGCCAGCCGTTCGCGCAGCTGGGTGAACACTTCCACGCCTGTGGCGTCAATGCGGTTGATGGGCTGGGCAAACAGGCAGACGTGTTGCACGTTGGGGGTTACTGCCAGGTGCTCGGTGATGGCGCGCTCCAGCGCGGTGGCGGATGCAAAGTCCAGCTCATCGTCCATGCGCAGCGCATACAGGTGCTGCGCCAGCGGCGGCAGCTTCCACAGGTGGCGGTCGCGCAGGCTGCCGTCGGGGTGCAGGCCCACCTCGATGATGCGCGGGTGCAGTCGCAGGTACAAAAAGTGCGCCAGCCCCATCAGCACGCCGGTCAGCACGCCCCAGTAGATGCGCGGCGCCGTCAGCAGCGTGACGCCAAAGGTGATGAAGGCTGTGGCGGCCTCCACGCGGTTGATGGACCACAGCCGCAGCAGCAGGTGCGGCTTGATCAGGCTGGCCACGGCGGCAATCACCACGGCGGCCAGCACCGCGCGCGGCACATGCGACAGCGCGGGCGTCAACAGCAGCAGCACCAGCAACACCACCACGGTGGCCGACACCGTGGCCCAGCCCGTTCTGGCGCCCGCATACAAGGTGATGGCCGAGCGCGAGAACGACGTGCTGGTCGGAAAGCTGCCCGACAGCCCCGAGACGATCTTGCCCAGGCCCTGGCCGATCAGGTCCTGGCTGGCGTCCCAGCGCTTGGCGTCGTGCTGGCTTTCTATCTTGGCGCTGGACGCCATCTCCAGCGAGCTGACCAGCGTGATAACGGCCGCCGGCACCAGCAGCAGGCTCAGCGTGTCCCAGCCGGGCCAGCCCGGCCAGTAGGGTGCGGGCAGGCCCACGGGCAGCGTGCCGATGACGGCGCCGTGGGTTGAATAGCCGCTGTACCAGCTGAGCGCCGCCGCCACGGCAATGACGATCAGCACCATGGGCAACCGGGGCAGCCAGCGTTTGCCCGCCACGAACAGCACCAGGCTCACCACGCCAAAGGCCATGGCGGTCAGGTCAAACTGCGGCGCCTGCCACAGCGTCTGTATGGCGCCCTTGAGCCCGAGCAGCGCCGGCACCTGCGACGCAATGATCAAAAGCGCCGCCGCCTGGCTGAAGCCGGTGAGCACGGGCGAGCTCACCAGGTTCAGCACCCAGCTGGCCCCGCCTGCGCCTAGAGCGAACTGGATGCCGCCGGCCAGCAACGCCAGCCAGACAGCCAAAGACACCCACTGCGCGCGGCCCGGCTCGGCCAGGCCGATCAACGATGCACCCACCAGCACGCTGGTCAGCGCCGACGGCCCGACCGACAGCCGCGTGGAGCTGCCAAACATCACGGCCACCAGCATCGGCAAAAACGTGGCGTACAGCCCGGTCACCAGCGGCATGCCGGCCAGCGCCGCATAGGCCACAGACTGCGGGATCATCACCACCGCCACGGTCAGGCTGGCGCCCACTTCGCCGCGCAGCAGGGCGGCGTCGGGCCGCGGCCACTTCAGGAACGGGAACCAGCGGGACAGGTTTTGCATCGCCCCCGAGCTTAACGCTGCGGCATGTCCTTGACCGAATAGCCCAGGCTCACCGTCGCGTCGCCGGGGATGGGCGGCATGGTCGCGTCCCACGCCTCCCATGCGGCGCGCAGCGCAGCCAGGCGTTCTGGCTCATGCGCGGCCAGGTTGGCGCGTTCGCGCTCATCGGCGGGGATGTTGAACAGGTAGTCGTTGCCGTCCACCCGCAGGTATTTCCAGTCGCCGTCGCGCAGCGCCCGCTGGCCGCGGTGGTTCATGCGCCAGTGCAGCGGGCGGTGAAAGTGGTGGGCGCCGTCGCGCAGCACGGGCAGCATCGACACACCGTCCAGCGGGTAGTCAGCCGCTGGCGTCACACCAGCGGCGTCCAGCATCGTGGCCGACCAGTCCATGGTCATGCATTGCTGGGCGCTCACACCGCCGGGCGCGATGGCCTCTGGCCAGTGCGCGATCCACGGCACGCGGATGCCGCCTTCGGTCAGGTCCATCTTGCCGCCCACCAGCGGCCAGTTGTCACTGAACCGTTCGCCGCCGTTGTCGCTGGTAAACACCACCAGCGTGTCGCGGTCCAGGCCCTGCGCGCGCAGCGCATCCATCAGCCAGCCTATGCCTTCGTCCATGTGCTGGATCATCTTGCGGTAGGTGTGGATGTTGCCGCCGTGCAGGTGGAACAGGTTGTTCTTCACCTCTTGCGCCAGCGCTTCGTCGTCGCGTGTTTCCCAGGGCCAGTGCGGCGCGGTGTAGTGCAGGCTCAAAAAGAACGGCGTGCCGTCCTTCGCGCCCGCCGCCATGCGGTTCACATAGTCCACCGCGCGGTGCGAGATCAGGTCGGTCAGGTAGCCGTCCTCGCGGTGCTCGTCTTCGCCAAAGTACAGGTCGTGCGACCCGTTGCTGCTGCAGTGGGTGAAGTAATCCACCCCGCCCGACATGGGGCCGAAGAACTCTTCATAGCCCGACTTCAACGGACCGAACGCGGGCGGGTAGCCCAGGTGCCATTTGCCGATGAGCGCCGTGCGGTAGCCCGCGCCCTGCAGCAGCGACGGCAGCGTGGGGTGGTCCGGCGGCAGGCCCAGCGTGGTGCTGCCCTTGCTTTTGCTGTTGATGGGCTCTTCGGCCGCGCCGCGCAGGCGGTACTGGTAGCGCGCGGTCATCAGCGCAAAGCGCGTGGGTGAACACACGGGCGAGTTGGAATAGCCCTGCGTGAAGCGGATGCCGTTGGCCGCCAGGGCGTCCAGCACCGGCGACACAGGCGCGCGGCCACCGTAGCAGCCCAGGTCCGCAAAGCCCAGATCGTCCGCAACGATGAAGATGATGTTAGGTCGGGTCACTTGCTTTAATTCGCCTTCAGGTCCAGTCGCTTCACCAACGGCTCCCACCGCACGATTTCGGCCTGTAGCGTCTGCTGCGCCTGCGCACTGCTGGTGCCCAGCGCCACCAGGTCAGCTGCCTGCAGCCGGGTGCGCACGTCGGGGTCTTTCATGATGTCCATGGTGGCGCGCTCGATCTCGGCCAGCACTGGGGCGGGTGTTGCTTTGGCCACCTGGAAAACCAGGCGAAAGCTCACGTCCAGGCCCGGCTGGTTCAGCGCTTTGGCCAGCGTGGGCACGTCGGGCGCCAGCGGCGACGCCGTGCCCGCCGATACGGCCAGTGCGTCCAGCTTGCCCGCCTTCACATGCTGGATCACCGTGGGTGTCGCCAGAAAGCCGCAGTTCACTTCGCCCGACAGCACGGCCAGCGTGGCGGGCGCCGGGCCGCGGTAGGGCACGTGGTCTATTTTTACGCCCGTGAGCTGCAAAAACATCTCGGCCGCCAGGTGCCCCGGCACGCCCGCGCCGCCCGACCCGTAGGTCACGCGGCCGGCCTTGGCCTTGGCCACCAGGTCGGCCACGTTCTTGACGCCGACTGACGGGTTGCACACCAGCATCTGGCTGAAGCTGGTGGCAATGGATGCCGACACCAGGTCGGCGCGTGCGTCAAAGCCGCCCTGGTTGCCATAGACCAGCGGATTGACAGTGAGCACCGTGTCGGGGCTGAGCACCAGCGTGTGGCCGTCGGGCTCGGCCTTGGCCGCAAGGCCAGCGGCCAGGTTGTTGCCCGCGCCGGGGCGGTTTTCTACCACCGCAGGTTTGCCGGTGCGCTTGGTCAGGGCCTCGGCATACAGGCGCGCGGTAATGTCCGACGGCCCGCCCGGTGGTGAGCCCACCAGGATCTTCACGGCCTTGGTGGGCCAGACCTGGGCCATGGCGCCGGGCAGGGCGGCCAGCAGCAGGGCGGCTGCAAGCGCCTTGAAGGCAGTGCGGCGGGGGGTGCTTGCGTACATCGTGGTTTCCTTGGGTCTCAGTCCAGGCTTACGCCGGTTGCTTTGATGGGTTTTTCCCAGCGGGCCAGGTCGGCGCGCTGTGCAGCGGCCAGCTCTGCAGAGTTGGAGCCAATAGGGTCATAGCCCAGGCTGGTCATCTTCGCCTGCATGTCCGGCTTTTTGACCGCTGCAGAAACTGCGCGTTCCAGTTTGGCCAGCACCGGCTGCGGCAGGCCGGCTGGGCCATACATCGCAAACCAGGCCGTGGCCACCATGTTGACGCCGGATTCCTTGAGCGTGGGCACCTCGGGCACCTGCGGGTCGCGCTTGTCGCCGGTCACGGCGATGATGCGCACCTTGCCGCCGCGGTGCAGCTCGGCGGTCTCGGACACCACATCAAACTTGTAGCCAATGTGCCCGCCCAGCAAGGCGGTGTTGGCCGGCGCCCCGCCCTGGAACGGCACGTGGGTAAACGGCACGCCCGCGCTTTGCTCCAGCAGCACGCCCATGAAGTGCGGCAGCGTGCCCAGGCCCGGCGATCCATAGGTGGCCGCCTTGGGATCGGCCTTGGCCTTGGCCAGCATTTCGGCCACAGTTTTGGCGCCGGTGGCCGGGCCCGACACCACGCCAAACTGGAACGCCGCAATCTGCGAGATGGGCGTGAAGTCTTTCACCGCGTCGTAGTCGAGCTTTTTGTACACGTGCGGGAACAGCACCATGGGCCCGCTGGGCAAAATGATGACCGTCTGGCCATCAGGCTTGGCATTCTTCACGGCCATGAGCGCAATGCGGCCGCCGGCACCGGGGCGGTTTTCCACAGTCACCGAACTGAAGTCGTCGCGGATGGCGTCGCCGATCATGCGGGCGATCACATCTGCCGACCCGCCGGGCGGAAAGCCCACCAGGATTTTCAGCGGTGGCTTGTCTTGTGCCGCAGCGGGCAGGGCCATGAAGGGGCTGGCGGCCAGCAGCAGGGCGGCGGTCAGGATTCGTCTGTTGTGCATGGGTTTGTCTCCTCGGGGTCCGGTCAATGGGCCGATCAGGTTGCAGCTCCACTGTAGACCCCGGACAATTGATTGTTCTAATCAATCATTCCCTTGGTAAACCCTGATGGCTCCTGCCGCCAACCGCCTTGCCAGCCCCGGCGCCCTGGACGACCTGCTGCTGTACCGCATCAACCGGTTGCTGGGCGTGGCGGGCAGCATGGTGATCCGCCTGTGCGAGGGGCGCTTTGGCATTACCCGGCGTGAATGGCGCGTGCTGGCCCAGCTGGCGCATGAAGGCAGTCTGCTGTCGTCGCAGCTGGCCGAGCGCGCGCAACTGGACCGTGCCCGCACGTCCCGCGCTGTCACATCGCTGGTGGCCAAGGGGCTGGTGCACCGTCAGACCCAGCCGGGGGACAGACGCCAGGCCATGCTGGCCCTGACGGCAGCGGGCGCGGCGCTGCATGACGCCATGTTCCCGCTGGTGCGCGACATCAACCGCGAGCTGCTGGCGCTGCTGGACGCCACCCAGGTGGCCCAGCTGGACCAGGTGCTGGACGTGTTGCAGCAGCGCGCCGACCAGCTGGTGCTGCAGGCCGATGCACTGCCGCGCGCCGACCGCCGCCGCGGTGGCCGCTCTGTGCGAAGCATGGGATGACCGCCGCAGGGCTGTCCCCGGTGGAGCAATGGCTGGCCGCGCGGGGCTGGCAGGCGTTTGCCTTCCAGCATGAGGTGTGGGCGGCCGTGGCCCAGGGGCGCAGCGGCCTGCTGCATGCCTCCACCGGCTCGGGCAAGACGTATGCGGTGTGGCTGGGCATGCTGGGCGCTTTGCTGCAGCGCCACCCACCGGCGCGGGCTGCCGAGCCCTTGCGCGTGCTGTGGCTCACCCCCATGCGCGCCCTGGCGGCCGACACCACGCGGGCGCTGGCCGGGCCGCTGCGTGACCTGGCGCCCACGTGGACGGCGGGCCAGCGCACGGGCGACACACCGTCAGCCGAACGGGCGCGACAGGACCGGCGGTTCCCCACGGCGCTGGTCACCACGCCGGAATCCCTGAGCGTCATGCTCAGCCGCAACAACGCACGCGACGAACTGCAGGGCGTGCAGTACGTGGTGTGCGACGAGTGGCACGAGCTGATCGGCAGCAAGCGCGGTGTGCAGGTGCAGCTGGCGCTGGCGCGGCTGCGGCAGTTCAACCCGGCGCTGGTGGTCTGGGGGCTGAGCGCCACCTTGGGCAATCTGGGTGACGCCATGGATGTCTTGTGCGGCCCGGGTGCACAACTGGTGCAAGGCCGGGTCGACAAGGCGCTCGTCATCGACACGCTGATCCCGCCCGACCCCGGCAAGTATTCCTGGGCCGGCCACCTGGGCGCGCGCATGCGCGACCCAGTGGTGGACGAGATTGAAAAGTCGGGCACCACGCTGGTGTTTACCAACGTGCGCTCGCAGGCCGAGATCTGGTATCAGCTGCTGCTGGAGCGCCGCCCCGAATGGGCGGGCCAGATCGCGCTGCACCATGGCAGCCTGGACAAGGCCGCGCGCGAATGGGTAGAGCAGGGCCTGAAGGCCGGCACCCTGCGCGCCGTGGTGGCCACGTCGTCGCTGGACCTGGGCGTGGACTTCTTGCCGGTAGAACGGGTGCTGCAGATCGGCTCGGCCAAGGGCGTGGCGCGCCTGCTGCAGCGCGCGGGCCGCAGCGGCCACGCGCCGGGGCGCGCCAGCCGCATCACGCTGGTGCCCACCAACACCATGGAGCTGATCGAGGCGGCTGCGGCGCGCCGCGCCGCGCAGGCCGGGCAGATCGAAAAGCGCACGTCGCCCCACAAGCCGCTGGACGTGCTGGTGCAGCACCTGGTCACGGCAGCGCTGGGCGGCGGCTTTGCACCCGATGCGCTGTATGCCGAAGTGTGCGGCGCCTTTGCCTACCGCGACCTCACGCGCGCTGAATTTGACTGGGCGCTGGCCTTTTGTGAACGCGGCGGCGACAGCCTGACGGCCTACCCCGATTACCACCGCATCCAGCCTGATGACCAGGGCCTCTACCGTGTGCCGGACCGTGCCATTGCGCGGCGCCACCGCATGTCCATCGGCACCATCGTGAGCGACGCATCCGTGCAGGTCAAATACCTCAACGGCGCGCGCATCGGCACCATGGAAGAGGGCTTCATTGCCCGGCTTCGTAAGGGCGACTGTTTCTTTTTTGCGGGGCGGCTGCTGGAGTTCATCCGTGTGCAGGACATGGTTGCCTATGTGAAGCGCGCCACCAAGGCCAAAGGCACCGTCGCGGTATGGAACGGCAGCAAGATGGCGCTGTCCACCGAGATGGGCGAGGCTGTACTGGCGCTGCTGCACAGCGCCGCGCAAGGCGATTTTTCTGAACCCGAGCTGCGCGCCGCGCAGCCCATGCTGCAAACACAGATGCAGCTGTCGCACCTGCCCACGCCCCACACGCTGCTGCTGGAGCAATACCATTCGCGCGAAGGCTGGCACCTGTACATCCACCCGTTTGCCGGGCGCAACGTGCACCTGGGGCTGGCCAGCCTGGTGGCCTGGCGGCTGTCGCTGGACCAGCCCAACACCTTCAGCCTGTCGTTCAACGACCACGGCTTCGAGCTGCTGGCGGCTGAGCCGTTTGACGTGACGCCCGTGCGCGACGGCAGTGTGTTCTCCACGCACAACCTGCTGCACGACGTGCTGGCCTCGCTCAATTCGACCGAGCTGGCGCAGCGGCGCTTTCGCGAGATCGCGCGCGTGGCGGGGCTGGTGTTCAGTGGCTACCCCGGCGCACCCAAAAGCCTGCGCCAGGTGCAGGCGTCCAGCAGTCTTTTCTTTGAGGTGTTTCGCAAATACGACCCGGCCAACCTGCTGCTCACGCAGGCGCAGCAAGAGGTGTTGAGCCAGGAGCTGGAGATCTCGCGCCTGCACGATGCGCTGGACCGCCTGGGCAAAAAGACCATCGATTTTGTGACGCTGCGCCACCCGAGCCCGCTGAGCTTGCCACTGATGGTGGAGCGCTTTCGCGAAAAGCTCACAACCGAGCAGCTCACCGCGCGGCTGGACCGCATCCTGCGCGACATGGCGCAGGGCGAGGCTCGTGCCGGAAAGTAAGGTCCTTGCGTCCTACACCAGCTTCGGTGTCTTCTGACATCAGCGCACGGGGCGCGCGCCTAGAGTGTTGTGCATGGCGTGCAATGTTGCTGCCAGCTCATACACAGGAAAGGGACACCCCATGAACAAGCACCAGATTGAAGGCCGCGTGGAGCAGGCCAAGGGCAAGGTCAAGGAAGTGGCGGGCAAGCTCATCCGCAGCGACAAGCTGCAGGTGCAAGGCCTGGCCGACCAGGCCGGCGGCCGCATCCAGGCCACCTACGGCGACGCCCGCGATGCCGTGCGCACCAGCGCGCAGCGCGTGGTGAACAAGATCTGACGCGCCCAATCCTCAAGCAGGAGACTGCCATGTGCATCCGTACCGAAGGCCGCCCCGCGCCCAAGCCCCTGGAATTGCAGGCGATGTCCATGCGCATCCAGCGCGCGCCCGAGCGTGAGGCCGCTGTGCCGACCAAGCAGCACCCGCCGCCGGTACAGCGCCGGCTGGAACATCCATCGGCCTGAAATCCATCAGCCTGAATTTGTCAAACCCGACCCGATTTACTTCAAGGAGAAGTCATGAAACCCATCCAGAAATCCCTGATCGCCACCTCTGCCGTCGCTGTGCTGCTCGCCCTGGGCGCCTGCGGCCAGAAGCAGGACGACACCACTGTCGGCCAGAAGATGGACTCCGCGGTCACCAAGACCGAACAGGTCGCATCTGAAGTCAAGACCGACGCCACCAACGCTGCGCAGGACGCCAAGGTCGCCATCACCAACGCCGGCGAAAAGATGGCTGAGAAGCTGGACGACGCCACCATCACCGCCGAGGTGAACGCAGGCCTGGCCAAGGACGCCACGCTGAGCGCGCTGAAGATCAATGTGGACACGCGCGACGGCCGCGTCACGCTCAAGGGCCCGGCCCCGTCCGCCGATGCCCGCGCCCGCGCGACGGAGATCGCCAAGGCCGTCAAGGGCGTGAGCGCAGTGGACAACCAGCTGACAGTGAACGCTGGTTAAGCCGCTATCGCGGTCGCAAGGAAGGCCCCGAGGGGCCTTTTTCATTGCTGCGACGCTTCATGAATGACGTCGTGCACAAACCGCAGCTTGCGCAAAGCGCCCGGTGCCAGGGCAAAAGGGTAGGCGTCGTTTTGCCCCAGGCTGCGGTTCAGGCTGTTAAGCAGCAGCGTCACCGGCACCCACTGGGCCACCAACTGGTCAAAGTCGGAGGTGCCGACAAAGGGGTTGCACACCTCTTCAGCGTCTTCGGGTGAGTCGCCTGGCACCACCACGCGCGTGTTGTAGGCCGACGCGGTTTCCATCAGGTCCACCATGTGCAGGTAATGGGCCCAGGTCTCGGCCCAGTCCTCCCACGGGTGGGAGGTGGCATAGGCGCTGACATGGTGGGCCTGCCACTGGGGCACTTGCGGGCCGAAGGCGTAATGCTGGCTCAGGGCCGAGGGGTAGTCCAGGGAATCGTCACCGAATACCTCGCGAAAGGCATCATGCCTGGCGCCCTGACGGGCGATCAGGCTGTCCCAGTAGTAGTGGCCCGATTCATGGCGCAGGTGCCCGAGCAGCGTGCGGTACGGCTCGTACAGCGCCATGCGCCGGCGGGTGCGTTCGTCGTCGTCGGCCTCGGCCACGTTCAGGGTGATGACGCCATTGCGGTGACCCGTCAGCACGGGCGCCATACCGGGCTGGTCGGCCAGAAATTCGTAAACGGGGCCCGCAGTGGGCTGGTCAGCCGGCGGGTCCATGGGGGCCAGGCCCAGGCGGGCCAGCGTGTAGTAAAGCCGGCGTTTGGCGACTTCGATGCGATACCAGCGTTCCTGGTTGGCGGTAATGGTCAGGTCGGGCAGGATGCGCGTCTGGCGGCACGACACGCACAGCGGGTTGGGGTCGTGCGCAGGCACGGCAAAGTTGCAGGCCTGGTGGGTGCCGTGGTTATGGCACATGCGGTATTGGCGGCCCGCGTGGCGTGGCGATTTGCGTCGCCACACAAAGGGCTCGCCCGTGGTGTCCAGCCCTTCATCAGGGCAGGGTTCAATCGCCGCAATGAACATCCGGTCGGGTAAAAACGCCAGCGCACTGCCGCAATGCAGGCACTGGACGTTTTCAAAGAAGACCGGATGGCCGCAATGGTCGCAGCGAAAGATCCTCACGGTGTGCCGTTATGGGCGCACGACCATGTTGTTGATCACTTCGCGCACGCCGCTGGTGTTGCGTGCGATGTAGCCGGCCTGGTTCTTTTCGGCGCTGGATTTGGCAAAGCCCGACAGCGACACCGTGCCGTTGAGCGAATCCACATTGACCGAAGCAGCATCCACGGTCTTGTCGGCGATCAGCTTGGTCTTCACCGAAGTGGCGATCGCCTTGTCGTCTACGTAGGCACCCACCGTGCTCTGGCCGCGCATGACCGAGCAGCCGGCACTGATAACGGTGATACCGGCCAGTGTGGCCAGGGCGATGGCGCGTACGTGGCGGGAAGCAGCAAATTGCGAGGTTTTCATGGTTGTTTTCCTTCTGGGGGTTAAAAATTGGCAAGATGCCAACGGGGTCAAGGTGATCGGGGTTCGTCGCGCCCGGGGTCCCTGTCGGGGTCCTGGGGCATGGCCTGAGCCATCAGCGACATCACAAGTCGGGTCATGTCCTGCGACTTCAGCGTGGCCGCCAGCACGGCACCCACCGAAATCAATCGCCAGGGCTTGATGACGACGGCTGCAGCGCCCACGGCCACTGCAATGCCAATGACCTGCAAGGGCTTTTCGCGTGCATAGCGCGCAAGTACTGGCTGGGCCACCAGCGCTGCCGAATACGCCGGGTGGTTGTGCCACCACACGCCCAGGGTGCGGCGCGCGATGCGCCACCACGCGGGGCCTGAAGTGGTCGTGCGCGGTGAAGCCCTGTTGTCCTGGGCCGGCCCGCTGCGCGCCTCGCCGCGGCGGCCTTGCAGGTGCGCACTGATGGCCTGGCGGCTGGCCCGCAGGCGTTGAACGGCAGACTCGCTCATGCACGGCCCCCGGCGTGGCGCAGTGCCACGGCGTCGGCGTCGATCTGTGCCTTGAGTTCACGAAAATGCGTGACCGACAGGGGCTTGCGCGCCTGCATCCACGCCACAAGCGCCAGCGCCAGTGAAGCCCCCGGCACGGCGGCCAGTGCCCAGTGAAACTGCGAGTGCAGCGCCACCAGCATCACGGCCACGCCGCCCAGTATCAGGAACGCGCCCAGCGCCAGCGCGGCCACACCCCACGCCACAGCGCGGCTGATCACCTCGGTGCCGTAGCCTGCGGCCTCTTCACGCACCAGCGCGGCATAGCCGGCAACATGCTCGACGACCATTTCTGGCCGGTTGATGAGGATGGTGAATACAGGGTGAACCATGGGCGTGCCGGTTGGTGTGATCAATAGCGGTTGTGGTGATGGCTGCGGCGCGCAGACATGACGAGTGCAGCCAGCGCGGCGCCTGCGGCAGCGGCGATCAGCACGGACTTGACGGGCTGCTCGGCCACATACTTGCCCGTAGCTTCTGCGTAGTGGTTGATCTGCTTTTGCACCTTGGCCGATGCATCGGACGCGGCATGGATGCCGCGGCTGGCCACGTCCTGCGCACGCGCGGCCAGGCGGTCAATGGCAGGCTCCACCACGCCGCGCAGGTCGCGCACCTTGTCGTGCGCACGGTCCAGCTGGTTGTTGGCAAAGCCGCGTGTGCTTTCCACGGCGTCTTCGGCCGATTGCAGGACGTCAGCAGACAGTTCGCGGGCGGTGTCGGCGCCATCGCGAAGGGGGTTGGCGGTGGCGTTGGAGGGGGTGGTCTGCATGGTGGGGTACTCCTTGGGGTGAGGTTGGGGTGGTGGCGTCAGCCCTTGCGGACCAGGCTCACCACAAAGCTGACGATGGCCATGATGGCGAAGATGAAGAACAGGATCTTGGCGATTTCGACGGCACCGGCGGCAATGCCACCAAAGCCGAAGACGGCTGCAATCAATGCAATCACCAGGAACACGACGGCGTAGTGCAACATGTGGATCTCCTAGGGGGGCCTGGGCTGTGCCCCCGGGGTTGAGAGCGCCGGGGTCCCCCAGCGCCTGTTCCACAGGTTACGCAAAGCAACACACCCTGCTGATCAGCAGGCGGCCTGAGCGTTTGTCGGTGAATGGCAGGGCGCCGTGTAGGAGGGCGCCGACGCCGGTTGGACAAGCGCCTGGCGGGCGCCTCAGGGTGCGGGCGAGGACGGCAACACGGCAAAAATCCGCGCGCCCTGGCCCGGTGCTGACTGCACCGTGAGGCGACCGCCGGCGGCTTCCACGCGGTGGCGCATGCCGGCCAGTCCGTGGGTGGACGGGCGCACCGTGGCGGTATCAAAGCCCTGGCCGTCGTCCTTGATCTCCACCTCCACATGGTTGTCGTAGCGGCGCAGGCTGATGTCCACCAGCTTGGCCTGCGCGTATTTGCCGATGTTGGTCAGCGACTCCTGCACCAGCCGGTACACGGTGAGCTGCATCGACTCGTCCAGCGCCACGTCGTCCAGTGCGGTCTCGACCTCCATGGCCGAGCGGTCGGAAAATTCGCGTGCCAGTATTTCCAGCGACGCGATCAACCCCAGGTTGGACAGCGACGAAGGTCGCAGGTCTTCGATGATGCGGCGCTTCAGTGCAATGCCGCTGTTCAGCGTCTCGGTCAGGTGCTGAAGGCGCTGCGCCACGTCCTCCGAGCCGTTGCCCAGCTTGGACTTCAGCCGTGCCACGTCCAGCTTGGCAGCCGTCAGCAGCGCGCCCAGCTCGTCGTGCAGCTCGCGCGCCAGATGGCCGCGTTCCTGTTCGCGAACCATCTGCAAATGGGTGGCCAGCTCGGCCAGCGTGGCCGTGCGTTCGCGCACCTGGCGCTCCAGCAGGTCGCGTTCCTGCTGCAGCAGCACCTGCTCACGGTCGGCCGACTGTTTGAGTGCGTTGGTCTGGCGCAGGTACAGGTAAAACGCCAGCAGGCCCGCCATGGCCACAGCCGCAATGCCGATGCGCGACAGCTGCAGCGAGCGCTTGACCTGCATCTGGGCCAGATCCATCTTGCGGGCGGTGGACGAAATGAGCCTGCTGGCCTGCTCGCGGATGGCGTCCATGTGCTCCTTGCCCACATCGGTCATCAGCACGAACTTCCAGGCGTCCTCGTTGCCCTGCTTGCGCATGCGAACGCTCAGGTCCATCTCGGCCAGCTTGCGCTGTGTGTTGCGCCCCAGCAGGGCGAACGTTTTCAGCTCCTCAGGGTCATTGATGTACAGCGTGCGCAGGGCGTCTATGGTCTGGCTGATGTCGGCCACGGCCCCGTCGTACGGCTCCAGGTAGCGCGGGTCGCCGGTCAGCAGGTAACCGCGCTGGCCGGTCTCGGCGTCCAGCATGTGCTGCAGCAGCTTGTTGAGCTGGCTGCGCGTTTGCGACGCTACGGCAATATCGTCCAGCGATTCGCTGGAGCGGTCATAGCCGGTTTCGTTGATCACCACCAGGGCACACGTTGCCAGCAACGCCAGCGGCAGGCTGATGGCCATCTTGGGGATGGAAAAATTCTTCAGCCATGAAATCAGGCGCATGGAACCTCCCCGCTGCGACAGCGCTGTGAATAGAATCTGCTGTACCTGCCGACTCGGCACATTTGAAAGAAGCAGACATGATCAAAGTCGGAATTGTGGACGACCACGCCATCGTGCGTACCGGGCTCAGGCAGTTTTTCTCCGAGCAGGTTGATCTGCGCGTGGTGGGTGAAGCCGCCAGTGGCCGCGAGGCCATCGACCTGGTGCGCACCACCGAGCTCGATGTGCTGTGCATGGATCTGTCCATGCCCGGCCAAAGCGGTATCGACGCATTGGCCATGATCCGCGCCAAGGCGCCTGACGTGGGCATCCTCATCCTCAGCGGCTACCCTGAAGAGCACTATGCGATGAACCTCATCCGCCAGGGCGCCAGCGGCTACCTCAACAAGGAATGCGATCCCATGGAGATCGTCAACGCGATCCGTACGATCTCGCTGGGCCGGCGCTACATCTCGCCATCGGTGGCGGAGCTTCTGGCCCAGCAGCTCAACCGCAAGGAAGGCGGCGCGCCTCATGAACAATTGTCCGAGCGCGAATTCCAGGTGTTCCTGAAACTGGCCAAGGGCGAGACGGCGGGGGATATTGCCAAGTCGCTGTCGTTGAGCGTGAAGACAGTCAGCACGTACCGAACGCGTCTGATGGAAAAGATGAGCCTGGCGTCCAACAGCGACCTCACGTACTACGCGCTCAAGAACAAGCTGATCGACTGACCTGCAGCGGGGTTGCATCAACCCCGCGCACCGCACAGCTCGATGCAGTAGTCGACAAGGGCGTCGATTTCATTGGATTTGTCAAACACCGCGTCGGCGCCCAGCTGCGCGCAGCGCTTGCGCATGTCGGCGGTGGCGTAGTTGCTGAGCACCAGCACTTTTTGCCCCGGTTTGCGGTTGCGGCAGGCCTCCAGCACACCCAGCCCGCTGCCCTGCTTGAGAAACAGGTCCACGATGGCCAGGTCCCACGCGTTTTCGTTTTGCGCCAGCCACGCGCGGCCTTCATTTTCTGCCTCGGCGAAGCCCGCTGCCTTCACACAGGTCAGCTCTTCCAGCGTACCCACCAGATTTTCACGGATGGTCGCGTTGTCCTCGACGATGTAGGTTCTCAGTTCCACCATGGTTGGTTGCTAGCTGCCGGATACTGCTGCGGCATGTTTTTTTCAGTGGCCCGATACGCTTTGAAGCTGTATCGCAATGTATCGCCTCTTCTTGTGGAATTGTGCCAGCGGGATTTCCGCATCCATGTAGGACGTCTCCTACGGTGCGCGGCACCCGTTTTCCGCGCATTTTCGAGGGGCAAATCTGTAGGCTGGCGCCGACATCCGGTCCCGCTGCCCGCCGATGGCCGGCATGGTTGGCGCCCCGCACACTGCCCTGCATGCGCCTGCTGACGGGCGCTGCTGGAGCGTCCCATGAAACTCTTTATCGAATACACCGTGGTGCTGGCCAGCACGCTGGCGGCGGCCGCGCTGGTGGCGTTTGGTGAGCCGGCACAAGCGGACTTGCTGATGGTCCAGGCCGCCTCTGCCGAAGACTGGCTGGGCGCAGTGTCGTGCCTGCGATGAGGCATTCCTGATGGCTGACGTGCGGCGCTGGTTCGACCGTGAACCGCCGCTGGGCATGTCTCGTGGCATGGCACGCGCGCTGGCGGTGACCGTGGGTGTTGTGGTGCTGCTCATGGCAGTGGTGCTGTTTTTCCCGTGGGATGTGCTGCGCGGGCCGCTCAACCGGTATGTGTCGGACCAGACGGGGCGTCACTTTGAAATCACCCGGCGCCTTCACGTCAAGCCCGGCTGGACCACGCGGGTGCGACTGGACGGCGTGACCTTTGCCAACCCCGAATGGGCGCGTGACCCCTACTTGCTGCAGGCCGAGTCGGCCGAGTTCGAAATCCGGCTGCTGCCGCTGTTGCGGGGGCGCCTGGAGTTGCCGTCGCTGGCGTTGCAGGCCCCCCAGCTGGGTTTGCAGATTGAAGAAGACGGCCGGCGCACCTGGGCCCTGGGGCGCGATACCGCCGACCCCGCCAACGTGCCCCTGATCGGCGCGCTGGAGGTGGACAAAGGCGGGCTGCACTTCGTCGGCAGGGCGCACGGCGCCGACATCCGCATGGCGTTTGAAATTGACCCCCGGGCCGGCAACGCGCTGCCCCTGAAGTACGACGCCAAAGGCCGCTGGCAGGGAGAGCCTTTTTCCGCCAATGGCCGTACCGGCAGCGTGCTGGTGCTGAACACGCCGCTGCGCGAGCCGTTCCCGCTGCAGATCAATGCCGTGGCAGGCAGCACCAGCCTGCGCGCCACCGGCACGCTGGCCAGCCTGGCCACCGTGGACGGTGCCAACGCAAGCTTTGAGCTGCGCGGCGCCAACCTGGCCGACCTGTACCGCCTGGTGGGCGTGGTGCTGCCCGAGACGCCACGCTACGCCCTGAACGGCCAGGTGACGCGACAAGGGCCGGTGTGGAACGTGACGCGCATTCGCGGCCGGCTGGGCCAGTCGGACCTGGGCGGTGAGCTCGCCTATGACCGCTCGCAAGCCGTGCCACTGCTGACGGGCAAGCTGCAGTCCAAGGTGCTGGACTTTGACGACCTGGCGCCACTGGTGGGCTTGCCCGAGCAGCCGCGCAGCGTGGCTGCGGGCCCGGCGGTGCCGGCAGCAACAGGTGTTGCGCCTGCCAGCGCCGCAACGGCGAAGAAGGCCGCGCCACCCGGGCGCGTGCTGCCCACCGCCACGCTGGACGTGCGCCGGCTGCGCGCGATGGACGCCGATGTGGTCTACAGCGCAGCGCGCATCTCGAACGTGCGCGCACTGCCGCTGGAGCGCGCTGACATCCACATCAGGATCAAGGCGGGCGTGATGGACCTGGACCCGTTGAAGCTGGGCGTGGCGGGCGGTCAGTTGTCGGGCCGCCTGCGCATCAATGCCACCAGCGACCCGGCCGCAGTGGCGGTCAACCTGGACGCCCGGGGGCTGCAGCTGAACCGCCTGTTCCCGTCGGTTGAATCCACCCGCAGCAGCCTGGGCCGCCTGGCCGGCAACATCGATTTGAAGGGGCGCGGCAACAGCGCGGCAAGCATGCTGGGCACTGCCTCTGGCGACGTGGCGCTGCTCATGGGGCAGGGGCAGATCAGCAACCTGCTGCTGGAATTCGCAGGTCTGGATGGCGGCGAGATCATCAAGTTTTTGCTGCGCGGGGACCGCAACGTGCAACTGCGCTGCGCGGCCGCCGCATTTGACGTGAAGCAGGGCGTGATGACCAGCCGCGCCATCGTGCTGGACACCGTGGACACCGTGATCGTGGGCACGGGCACCGTCAGCCTGGCAGACGAATCGCTGGACCTGGTGCTGCGCCCGTCACCCAAGGACGCGAGCATCCTGAGCCTGCGCTCGCCGCTGAAGATCACGGGCACATTTGCCGCGCCGCGCGCCGGCCCTGACAAGGCCGCCCTGGCTGGCCGGGCCGCCATTGCGCTGGCGCTGGGTGCATTGAACCCCCTGCTGGCGCTGGCCGCCACGATAGAAACCGGACCGGGAGTGGATGCCAACTGTCCGCAAGTACTGGCCCAGGCCAATGCGGCACTGGCACCGCGTACCAAATAACTCAGCCGCTTTGCCCGCTACACACCGGGCATACCGGGTCGCGGGCGGTGCGCACTTCGCTCCATTCCATGGCGCGGCCTTCCAGCATCAGCAGGCGGCCCGCGGCAGATGGGCCCACACCGGCCAGCAGCTTGAGAGCCTCGGCGGCCTGCATGGCGCCGATGATGCCCACCAGGGGCGCAAACACGCCCAGGGTCGCGCATTGCGCTTCTTCTATGGCGGTATCGGGCGGGAACACGCAGGCATAGCAGGGCGACTGCGCGCTGCGCGCGTCGTACACCGCCAGTTGCCCGTCAAACCGCACGGCGGCGCCAGACACCAGTGGCTTGCGGTGGCGCACGCAGGCGGCGTTGACGGCCTGGCGGGTGGCGAAGTTGTCGCAGCAGTCCAGCACCACGTCAGCGGTAGCCACCAGGGCGTCCAGCTCCTGTGGGCCGGCGCGCTGCACCAGCGCAGTCACCCGAACGTCGGGGTTGAGGTCGGCGATGGCCTGTTGCGCGGACAGCGCCTTGGGCTGGCCCACGCGGGCCGTGGTGTGGGCGATCTGGCGCTGCAGGTTGGTCAGGTCAACACGGTCGTTGTCCACCAGCGTGATGTGCCCGACGCCGGCGCTGCCCAGGTACAGCGCCACCGGGGAGCCCAACCCCCCCGCGCCGATGACCAGCGCATGGGCGCCAGCCAGACGTTCCTGGCCCTCGATGCCGATGTCGTCGAGCAGGATGTGCCGCGAATACCGCAGCAGCTGGTCGTCGGTCAATTCTCTTTTTTCTCTTCCTTGCGCTCGACCTGCGTCTTGCTGATGAGCACGGGGCGGCCCTTGAGCTGGTTCAGTGCCTGCACCAGCTGGAAGTCGTTGTCGCTGCCGAACTCAGGCATCTTGCGGTCTTGCGGCGGCTTGCGGGCTTCTTCTTCGGCGCGCTTGAGGGCTTCCTCGCGGGCCTTTTCGCGCACCGGGTCCTTGACCTCGGGGCCCTGGCCGCTGCCCAGGTGCTTTTGCAGGTCGGATTCACGCGTGCGCAATGCGGCAAAGATGTTGCCGTCGGCGGTTTCGTCCACCAGCACGTCGGGGATGATGCCCCGGGCCTGGATGGAAGTGCCGTTAGGCGTGTAATAGCGCGCCGTGGTGAGCTTCAGGCCGGTGTCGGGGCCCAGCGGCCGCACCGTCTGGACGGAGCCCTTGCCAAAGGTCTGGCTGCCCAGGATGGTGGCGCGCTTGTGGTCCTGCAGGGCGCCGGCGACGATCTCGCTGGCAGACGCCGAGCCTTCGTTGACCAGCACCACCAGCGGCACGTTTTTCAGGGCGGCGGGCAGGCGCTTGAGCGGGTCAGCGCCACTGCGGCGCTGGTAAAACTCGGGCGCGGCCTTGTAGATGAACTTGCTTTCGGCCAGCTGGCCGTTGGTGGACACCACCGTGACGTTTTCGGGCAGGAACGCGGCCGAAATGGCCACGGCAGCATCCAGCAGGCCGCCCGGGTCATTGCGCAGGTCCAGCACCATGCCCTTGAGGTTGGGCTCGGCGCGGTAGATTTCCTCGACCTTGCGGGCAAAGTCGTCCACCGTGCGCTCCTGGAACTGGCTCAGGCGGATCCAGCCGTAACCGGGCTCGATGACCTTGCCCTTGACGGACACCGTCTTGATTTCCTCGCGCGTGATGGTCACCGGGAAGGTGCGGTTCTCGTCCTTGCGGTAAATGGTCAGCAGCACCTTGGTGTTGGGCTCGCCGCGCATGCGCTTGACGGCGTCGTTCAGGCTCAGGCCCTTGACCAGCGTGTCGTCGATCTTGGTGATCAGGTCATTGGGCTTGAGGCCGGCGCGAAACGCCGGGGAGCCTTCAATGGGGGACACCACCTTGACCAGGCCGTCTTCCTGCGAGATTTCGATGCCCACGCCGACAAAGCGGCCGGACGTGCCCTCGCGGAATTCCTTGAACGACTTCTTGTCGAAATACTGCGAATGCGGGTCCAGGCTGGCGACCATGCCCGAGATGGCGTCAGAGATGAGCTTTTTCTCATCAATGGGCTCGACGTAATCTGTCTTGACCATGCCGAAAACTGCGGCGAGCTGCTGCAGTTCTTCAAGCGGCAACGGCGCGAGTGATCCGCGCGCTACCGTCTGCAACGACACCGTGGTGAGCACACCGGCCAGGGCGCCCACCGAAATCCAGCCCGCGATCTTGAGTTTATGGCTCATGCTTACAAGTCCTCTTCACTTCAATATACACCCGGCACTGCTATATGACGACACCTGTGCACCGGGGTTCCAGGGACTTTGGGGTTTTGCGGCAAAGTACCGGGCCTTTACCCGAGCTTTACGCTCAGGTAGTAGTGGCGGATCGGCTTGAGGTTGGCGTCCAGTTCGAACACCAGCGGGACGCCGTTGGGGATATTCAGCCCCACGATGTCGGCGTCGGCAATGTTGTCCAGGTACTTCACCAGCGCCCGGATGGAGTTGCCGTGGGCGGCCACCACCACGCGCTGGCCCGACAGGATGGCCGGGGCAATCGATTCGTTCCAGAACGGCAGCACGCGCTGCACCGTGTCTTTCAGGCATTCGGTCAGGGGGATCTGGCCGGGTTCCAGGTTGGCATAACGGCGGTCGCCCCGCTCGCTGCGCGGGTCGGTGGGCTCCAGCGCCGGTGGCGGGGTGTCGTAGCTGCGCCGCCACAGCAGCACCTGGGCGTCGCCGTACTGTTTGGCCATGTCGGCCTTGTTCAAGCCCTGCAGGCCGCCGTAATGGCGCTCGTTCAGGCGCCAGCTGTGTACCACCGGCAGCCAGGTGCGGTCCATTTCGTCCAGCACATGCCACAGGGTGCGGGTGGCGCGCTTGAGCACGCTGGTAAAAGCCAGGTCAAAGTCAAAGCCCTCGGCCTTGAGCAGCCGCCCGGCGTTACGTGCCTGGGTGATGCCGGTGTCTGTCAGGTCCACATCGGTCCAGCCGGTAAAGCGGTTTTCAAGGTTCCAGGTGGATTCGCCGTGGCGGATGAGCACGAGTTTGTACATGGGAAAAAGCGGGTGGGACGGGGTTGGAAAACAAGGGACAAGCCCTCCATTCTAAAATCCCGCCTTTGCCTGTAGCGAACCCGAAAGGTACGACGTGAAGTTTTTGATGGACAACTGGATGCTGATTGCCGTGGCCTTTGCGTCCGGCGCCCTGCTGATGTGGCCCGCGGTAACGCGCGGCGTGCGCGCGGGCGGCCTGACGCCCAACGCTGCGGTGCAGCTGATCAACCGTGAAAAGGCCGTGGTGGTGGACGTGAGCGAGACCGAGGAATTTGCCACCGGCCACGTGGTGGGCGCCAGGAACATTCCCTTTGGGCAGTTCGAGGAAAAACTGCCGGACGCAGTCAAGAACAAGACCCTGCCGCTGATCCTGATGTGCCCCACGGGGGCCCGCGCCGGGCGCGCGCTGGCGGTGGCCAAAAAACTGGGCTACGAACAGGCCCAGGTCATTGGCGGCGGGCTCAACGCCTGGAAAGAAGCCAGCCTGCCGGTGGAAAAGGCCTGAGCCATGCAAACCGTCAAGATGTACACCACGGCCGTATGCCCCTATTGCATCCGGGCCAAGCAGGTCCTCAAAGCCCGCGGCGTCGAGCAGATCGACGAAGTGCGCGTGGACATGGACCCGGACGCCCGCATGACCATGATGCAGATCACCGGCCAGCGCACTGTGCCGCAGATCTTCATTGGCGACACCCATGTGGGCGGCTGTGACGACCTGATGGCGCTGGACAGCCGTGGCGGCCTGGTGCCGCTTTTGAACGGATAATCCGCCCTGAGCTGTTTGTTCGCCCGTCAGGGATCCATCCCGGCGGGCTTTGTTTTGACCTGAAAGAATTTTTGCCATGGCCGACCAGCAAGACCCCGTGTTCCAGATCCAGCGCGTCTACCTCAAGGAAGCGTCCCTGGAGCAACCCAATTCCCCCCAGATCCTGCTGGAGCAGGAGCAGCCGGCGGTGGACATCCAGCTGGGTGTGGACGCCACCCCGGTGGCCGACGGCATTTTTGAAGTGTGCGTGACCGCCACCGTGCAGACCAAGGTCAAGGACAAGACCGTGTTCCTGGTCGAGGTCAAGCAGGCCGGCATTTTCGAGATCCGCAACCTGCCGCCCGAGCAGATGGGCCCGATCATGGGCATTGCCTGCCCGCAGATCGTGTACCCGTACCTGCGTGGCAACGTGGCCGACATCATCACGCGTGGCGGCTTCCCGCCGGTGCACCTGAGCGAGATCAACTTCCAGGCGATGTACGAGCAGCAGCAGGCCGAAGCGCAGGCTGACGCACCGCGCATCGTCACGCAGTAATTGAACATCCTGGTCCTTGGCGCCGGTGCCTGGGGCACGGCACTGGCGGCCAGCGCCGCGCCGCGGCATGCGGTGTCGCTGTGGGCGCGCGATCCGGGCCAGGCGGCGGTGATCACCGCCGCCCGCGAAAACGCCCTGTACCTGCCGGGCATTGCACTGCCGGCGTCGCTGGCCGTGCGCTGCGAGCCGATGGCGGAGCTGCCCGCATTGGCCAGCACCCAGGACCTCATCATCATTGCCACCCCCATGGCCGGCCTGCGCGGCCTTCTGCTGGCTTTGCAAGGCTGCACAGCCCCTGTGGCCTGGCTGTGCAAGGGCTTTGAAGAGCCGCAATCGCAACCCTGGGGCCTGCTGGCCCACGAGGTGCAGGCCGAGGTAGCACCGGGCCTGTTGGCAGGCGCCCTGAGCGGGCCCAGCTTTGCGCTGGAAGTCGCGCGTGGCCAGCCCACGGCACTGGTGGCCGCGGGCGCCCAGCCGGCGCTGCGCCAGGCGCTGGTCGATGCCTTTCACAGCCCGACCCTGCGCGTGTATGCCAACGACGACCTGGCCGGTGTGGAAGTCGGCGGCGCCGTCAAGAACGTGCTGGCCATTGCCACCGGCCTGTGCGACGGCCTGGGCCTGGGCCTGAATGCGCGCGCTGCGCTCATCACCCGCGGCCTGGCCGAAATGACCCGCCTGGGCCTCGCGCTGGGCGCACGGGCCGAGACCTTCATGGGCCTGGGTGGCCTGGGGGACCTGGTGCTGACCGCCACGGGTGATTTGAGCCGCAACCGCCGCGTGGGCCTGCTGCTGGCGCAGGGCCAGTCATTGCAGCAGGCGGTGGCTTCGCTGGGGCATGTGGCCGAAGGGGTGTATTGCGCACGCACCGTGGTGCAGCGCGCGCGGCTGCTGGATGTGGACATGCCCATTGCCAGCGCCGTGGTGGCGCTGCTGGACGGCGGGCTGTCACCCGCCGGGGCCGTGGCGCAGCTGATGGGGCGCGAGGCCCGCTCGGAATCTGCCTGAGCCGGGTTACGGTATCAGCGGCAACGCCACCGGCCCTGCGGGAATGGCGATCTGTTGGCCGTTCAGGCCCGCAAAGTCCAGCGTCTTGAGGCTCACATTCCAGGCCAGTGTGCTGGTGTGCATGCGCACGTTGTAAACGAGGTTCGTGAGGTCTTTCACCACGGCCCACTGCGTGTAGTCATATTCCACACCCTGGGGGTTCAGCACCGTCGGTTGGGTCCTGGCGCGTACGGTTCCCAGCGGGATGTCAACCGTGTTCAGCAAATGGAAAGCCTGCGTCTGCGCGTCGGCCGCGGTTGCCGCCTGCAGCGCAAACTGCTTGAGGTAGGCCGCGCGCACAAAACGCGAGGGCGGCGTGGCGTTGCCCGGCAGGCCGGCCAGCCCGGTCCCGTGGCCGGTGCTTTCGACTTTCAGGCTGCCCAGCGTGATCGACTCTGTGTCCCAGGGGTTCAGGCCCACGTAGTTGCGCAGGTTGTCGAGCTGCCAGGGGAACACCGGCCTGTTGGTGAGCACCGCCACCGGGTTGTCGTAGATGTTGGGCTTGCCGTTGATGAACTCGATGACGATGCTGTTTCCCTGCGCGTCATGCACGGGGAAATGCAATGGCCCGACCTTGGCCAGCCACTGGCCGCCTACGACGCGGACCTGGTCGCTTTCCAGAGCCTGGCGTACATCGCTGGTGGTGGCGCAGTGTGCCAGCATCCAGTTGACGAAAAAGCCGCACAGCACATTGCGCCCGGGGTGCAGCAATGAGGGTTCCTGGTACTGCGTGCCCGGCAGCCACAAGGCGCCGGCCGACAGGCCGGCGGTGTTCAGGCCGTCGGTGCAGAGGCTGGTGCCGAAAGACGAGGTGCCCACAAAGCCGTAGCGGGGCGTCAGTTCCATCGACTCGCCGTCCAGCCCCTGCACAACGCCGCTGACCTTGGGTGCCCGTACATAAATCCGGGTGTGCAGGTCAGCGCCAAACTCCATGCTGCGGCCGTTTACCCAGGCGCCATCAGCGGCCTGGATCAGAAAATCAGTGCACATAGGTATCGCCCTTCGGAAAAGTTGTGGTGGATGGGGTGTCCATTGCGGCACAACCGGCAGCCCGCAACAACCCACAACTTGAGGAGGAAACCGCCTGAACCTGCCCTATTGCCCGGTGGCGGTCACGCCGCACGCAACGGTCACAGTGACCTGTCCGCCAGAGGGCAGTGACGGTATGGGGTAGCCCGCCTGCAGCGACGCGATGGGGATGGTCGTGCCCCCGCATGCCGCGCCGCCACTGGCCGCGCAGGCTGCTGCCGTGGTGCACGACAGGCCCGCCGCTGCCGGGTCCTGCAGCACGCTGTTGTCCGCTGGTGAGGGCCCGGCGTTGCCCACCGTGATGATGTAGGTGGACGTGGCGCCCGACGCAACCGTCGTGGTGTTGCTGGTTTTGGCAATGCTCACATTGACCAGGCCCAGCACGTTGTCCACGTCCTCGGCTTCGTTGTTGAGCAGGTTGCTGTCCACCAGGCCCGGCGGCAGTTGCAGCTCGGCCGTGCCGGTCACCTGGCCCAGCAGCGCGGTGATGGACGCCGTGATGGTGAAGGTGACCGTGGTGCCTGCGGGCAGCGCCGGTATGGTCAGCCCCGCGCCCTCAATGCCGCTGACCGTGGTGGAGACAGGGCACAGCGCGCCCACCCCGTTGGCCTGGCAACTGATGTCGATCTTGCTCAGCCCCGGATCCACCGAGTCCTTGAGCACCACGCCGTCGGCCGGGCCGGGGCCGTTGTTGGCCACCGTCACGATGTAGGTGGTGGTGGACAGCGTGACCACCGTGGTGGTGTTGTCGGTCTTGGTCACCACCGGGTCGGCATTGGGCGTGCATTCGCGCAGGGTCACCTGGGCACTGCCGAAGGCGTCGCCGTTGGTGCTGCCGGTGTGTGTGTCCCACAGGGCCAGCACCACTGAAGTGACCGACGCCGTGAAGTTGCGCTGGCGCAGCGTCCAGGCGTCACCGCTGCCCAGCGTTTCCAGCGCATACACGTCGGTGCCGCCCAGCACCTGGGTGGACGGCCCGGCCGTCAGGCGAAACTGGATGCTGGGCAGGGCGTTGGCCGCCACGTTGCCCGGCACGATGGCGTTGGAGCCGTAGTACAGCCAGGTGTAGGTACGGCCCACGGTCAGGCCGTTCACGGTCTGCGACCAGTAGCGGTAGGCCGCGCCGGTGTCGTTGCCGTTGTGGTACAGCCAGGTGTTGGCGCCCGCCACGCTGCGGCTCACGTCACCGGGGAACGGGTTTTGCACCGTCAGCCCGCCGTAGTTGCGCGCGCCCGACTGGATGCCCACGCCGGTGTCGGGCACGTTGGTGTTCAACGGGTACTGGCTGATGGCCGCGCCCAGGGCGGCGCCGGTGTTGGCAAAGTCGCCATTGACCACCAGATTGACGGGCTGCTCGGTGGTGCCTGCCGGGCAGATGCCCGCAGCGGTCACGACCGTGGTGTTGGCCACGCCCACGGCGTCTGTATCGCTGGCGCTGTTGTTGGCCAGGTTCGGGTCATTCAAGGCCGGCGGTGGCGTGATGGACGCCGAGTTGATCACTGACCCGCTGCCTGCGGTGACCTGTGCATTCAACTCAAACGTGACCGAGCCACCCGCAGGCAAGGTGGGGATCTGCACGCCCGCCTGGAAAGTGGTGGTGGACAGGCCGCCGGGGCAGATGGCGCCGCCGGATGAAGAGCAGTTGACACTGAGCTTGGACAGGCCGGTGGCGGCCGGGTCGGTGATGGTGGTGCCGTTCGCTGCCGACGGGCCGGGGTTGACCACGCTGATCTGGTAAGCCGTGACACCGCCTGCGGTGACCGTGCCCACGTTGTTTGTTTTTGTGATGGACAGGTCGGCCACGGGCACCGAGATGACGGTCGTGGCCGTGGCGGTGTTGTTGGCCGGGGACGGGTCGGTGAAGCCCGGCGTGATGGTGGCCGTGGCCGTGTTGGTGAGGGTGCCTGCGCTGACGGCCGTGCCGTCGATCTGGATGCGGATCTCTGCGCCGCTGGCGATCTGGATACGCGGCAGGGTCACCGTGTTGCCGCTGCCCGCACCGCCGGTGCCCGCGCCTGCGGTGTCGCAGTCGGCGCTGCCGCTGGTGACGGTACACACCCAGGTGACGCTGCCGATGGCCGCCGGCACGATGTCGCTCACCGTGGTGCTGCCGCCCAGGTTGGCCGGGCCCGCGTTGGACAGCGTCAGCACGTATTGCACGGGCGCGCCCGTGTCGGCCGTGGCCGGGCCGGTCTTGGCCAGGGCCAGCTCGGCGGTCACCGGCGGTGCACCGGCGATCACCACGTCTTCCTGCGTGCTGGCGCCTGCGGCGTAGTTGCTGCCACCGGCCACATTGCCAATGGCGTCTGTGCTGGCGGGGCTGGCCGTGGGGTTGGTGCCGGCCAGGGCTGCCACCCCCGTGAGCCGCGTGGGGTCGGTGTAGTCGGCGGTGGCGGGGTTGTTGTAGGTGCCGGACGTGGCCGCGTTCAGGCTCACGTTGAAGCTCAGCGTCAGGCCCGCGCCGCTGTCCAGCGTGAAGCCGGTGGTGGGGTTGCCCGGCGCGCCCATGACCAGTGTGGAGGTGCCGGTGACGATGAGCGGTGACGCCGGGCCGCTGGCGCCGGCGCCATAGGTCACGACGGCCGTGGTGCCGCTCAGCGTGAACGGCGGGGGCAACACGTCGCCCAGCGCCACACCCGTGACGAGGCCCGAGGTGGCGGCATTGTTCACCCGGATGCTGTAGCTCGCCGTGGTGTCGGGGGGGACGGTGCGCGCGGGCGTGGTGGTGAGCTTGCTGACGGTCAGCGCTGGCAGGCATTCGTAGCCTGGCAGCACGCCGGGTGCGGAGCTGGAAGCCAATGTGGCGTCGCTGGTGCCGGCGCCGCCGGGGTTGGCTTGCATGTTGCCGGAAAAACCCAGGAACAGGTCTTCGCGCGACTTGCCGTTGATGCCGCCGGCCAGGTCCATCGCGCCCGGTGCCGCGTTGGCATAGACCGCGCCGCCACCACCACCGCCGCCAGGGCCTTCGCGCTCGCCGCCGCAGCAGTTGCCCTGCACGCCGGTGGGGCTGGGGATGCTGGTGTTGGTGTTGTTCAGGTTCGAATCGGCACCGTCGCCGCCGCGTGCCTGCACGCTCACGTTGCCGTGGCCGCTGCCGGCAATCAGCAGCACCGAGCCGCCCGCGCCGCCGCCGCCGCCCGCGTCATTGGACACATCAGAGTCCCAGCCGCGCTGGCCGTCGGCGCGCAGGATGCCCGGGCCACTGAACGTGCCGGCTCGCACCATGATGATGCCGCCACCGTTGCCGCCCGCGCCGCGCGGGCTGGTGCCGTCGTTCAGGCTGCCCGAGCCGCCGCCGCCGCCCATGAAGATGTTGGTGGCCAGCAGCACGCCGGTTTGCGGCGCGCGCGAGCCACCGTAGCCGCCGGTGTCCAGCAGGCCGTCGCCGTTGTAGGTCTGTCCGCCGTTGCCGCCGGCCCCACCATTGCCGCCACCGCCGCCCGCAGCGTTGTGCGAATTGCCGCCGCCACCGGCGTTGGCCGGCGCGCCGCGTTGGTAATCGCCGTTGGGGTAACCGCCTGCCGCGCCGTTGTCGACCGACGTCGGGGCGCCGTCATTGAAGCGCGTTCCGCTGTTGTAGCCACCGGCCACCGAGGTCTGCACGTATTGGGGTGTGCCGCCAATGCCTTCGCCCTTGCTGCCGCCCTGGTCCGTATTGGCGTTGCGGTAATTGAGCGTGCCCGAGGGCGATGCCGAATTATTGACGCCCTGCACCCCGCCGCGAAAGCCGCGGTTGGACGCCTGGATGTGCGGTCCCGCGCCGGTGAAGGTCAGCCGGCCCGCCACATCCATGGCCACCACGCCACCCACCAGGCCATTCCACGGCAAGGGCGTCACCGGGTTGGCGCCGTCAATGGTCACGCTGGGGTATTGCGGCACACGGATCACCTGGTAGGTGCGCCGCGTGGTGCTGCCCGCGTTCTGGGTGTAGGCGCTGGTCAATGCCGGGCTGAACGTGATGTTGTTGCCTGCGGCTGCTGTGACGCGCAGAAACTGGTACGCGCCCGCGTTGTCCAGTGCGGTGTAGCCGTTGGCCTGCGAAATGCTGCTGCCCGGGCGGCTGTTGTTGGTGCCCACGCCGTCGCCATAGCGTTCGTCGTTGCTGGTGTTCAGCGTCACCGCCTGCATCTGGATGATGAGCAGCACATCGCCCACGGCCACCGCGCCCGCCGCGCCCGATGCGGCGCCCAGCGTGAGGGTGGTGTTGCCCACGGCGCGGTTGCCGTTGCCCACGTGGTAACGATTGATGACGCCGCCAACGGTGCCCGGCGCATCCTTGCCCGGTACCGCGCACACCTGGGCCTGTGCCGCCGGTGCCAGCAACGCGCAGGCCCACAACAGCATGGCCGCGTATTTGTTCATGCGGACAATAGTAACGGACCGTAAGCGTTTTGTGGGTTGTTGGTTCCCGCAACGGCGCCCTGGTGTGGGGGTTATCAGCCGTGAAGTATTTGTGACAGTGCCTCGTGCACCTGCTGCGCTTCGCGGGGGCGCACCACGCGCACCATTTCTGCTCCGTCGTGCAGAAAGATCAAGGTGGGCCACAGCTTCACGCCGAAGGTGCGGCCCAGCTTGCGGCCGCTGCCGTCTTCAATCTTGATGTGGCGAACGGGTTGGCCGGCCAGGGCTTCGGTGATGGCGGGCTGGGCGGCGCGGCACACGCCGCACCAGTTGGTACCAAATTCAAGCACAGTGGCGCCGGGCAGGGCGTCCACCCCGGCGCGGTCAGGGGCCGTTTCAAGATAAGGTGAGGTCATGGGGTTGATTTTGGCAAAACGCGGCCGTCTGCGTGTTGTCGCTATGCTTGAGTCCATGTCAGACACATTTGATTTTTCTCCCTCGATGGTGGCCGCACTGGCGCAGGCAGACGCCGCGCGCGCCCTGGACGAAGACCTGGGCGCGGGCGACCTGACGGCCGGCCTGGTAGACCCGGCGCGCCAGGCCCATGCCCGCGTGCTGGCCCGCGAACCAGCGGTCATCTGCGGCGCACCCTGGGCCGAAGCTGCGCTGGCGCGCCTGGCCCCCGGCGCACAGATCACCTGGCACGTGGCCGAAGGCCAGCGCTGCCGTGCCGACCAGGTGGTCTTTGAGGTGCAGGCCCCGGCCCGCGCGCTGCTGAGTGCCGAGCGCACCATGCTCAACTTTTTGCAACTGCTCAGTGCCGTGGCCACCAAGACGGCTGTGTACGTGGACGCCGTCAAGGGCACGCGCGCGCAGATCGTGGACACACGCAAGACCCTGCCGGGCCTGCGCCTGGCGCAGAAATACGCAGTGCGCACCGGCGGCGGCACCAACCACCGCATCGGCCTGTATGACGCCGTGCTCATCAAGGAAAACCATATCGCTGCCGCTGGCGGCGTCACGCCCGTGCTGCAGGCCGCAGCGCGCCTGGTGGCCACAGCCAGTACGCAACCCAGCTTCATCGAGATCGAGGTCGAAACACTGGACCAGCTGCGCGAGGCGCTGGACGCCGGCGCAAAGATGGTGCTGCTGGACAACATGAGCCTGCCCACGCTGCACGAGGCTGTGCACATCAACGCAGGCCGCGCCATCCTGGAAATATCGGGCGGCGTGACGCTCGACGGCATCCGGGCCCTGGCTGAAACCGGCGTGGACCGCATCTCCATCGGAACCCTGACCAAAGACGTCAAGGCCACGGATTTCTCCATGCGTTTGCAGGAACTCAAATGAGCACAGTCATTGACGTTGAATACGAACAACCCGAAACCATTGGCGCTGCGGTGTGCGAGACCAAGCACGCCTGGGCCCGCATTCCGGTGGAGCCCGGCCCCCAACAGCGCGCCGGGCTGAAAGACAAGATCCGCCGCCTGCTGAAGGAAAAGAACGCGGTCATGGTGTCGCACTATTACGTGCACCCCGACCTGCAGGACCTGGCCGAAGAAACCGGCGGCATCGTCAGTGATTCACTGGAGATGGCGCGCTTTGGCCGCGACCATGCGGCCCAGACGCTGGTGGTGTCGGGCGTGAAGTTCATGGGCGAAACCGCCAAGATTTTGAGCCCCGAAAAACGCGTGCTCATGCCCGACCTGGACGCCAACTGTTCGCTGGACCTGGGCTGCCCCATAGACGAATTCAACGCATTCTGCGACGCCCACCCCGACCGCACGGTGGTGGTGTACGCCAACACCAGCGCTGCTGTGAAGGCGCGGTCTGACTGGCTGGTCACGTCCAGCTGCGCTTTAGACATCGTGGGCGCGCTGAAGGAAAAGGGCCACAAGATCCTGTGGGCGCCCGACCGCCACCTGGGTGGCTACATCCAGCGCCAGACCGGGGCTGACATGGTGTTCTGGAACGGCTCGTGCATCGTGCACGACGAGTTCAAGGCGTTTGAGCTGCAGGCGCTGATGAAGGAACACCCCCGCGCCAAGGTGCTGGTGCATCCCGAGTCACCCGCCGACGTGGTGGCGCTGGCACATGCGGTGGGCTCCACCTCGGCCATCCTCAAGGCTGCAAAAGACATGGACGCCAAAGAGTTCATCGTGGCCACCGACAACGGCATGATGCACAAGCTGCGCACGCTGAACCCGGGCAAGGTGTTTTACGAGGCGCCTACCGCCGGCAACAGCGCCACCTGCAAGAGCTGCGCGCACTGCCCCTGGATGGCCATGAACGGCCTGGCCGGCCTGGCCCATGTGCTGGAAACAGGCGGCAATGAAATCCACGTAGACCCGGCGCTGGGCCTGCAGGCGCGTGTACCGATTGACCGCATGCTGGCATTCACCGCCGCGCTGAAGGCGGGGCAGGCGGCCGGGTCGCTGGTGCCGGATATTGGAGCAGCCTGAGCCGGATTTCTCTTTATTTGTAAATGGCCTCCTCTGATCAGAGGAGGAAAGCCGCGCGCCTGCGCGCCCGGCGGGCATTTGCATTGCAAAATGCCGCGTCCCAATACACATTCAGGAGGAACCATGGACATCCAGCTCAACTACATCAACAACTCGAACGACGCCAACAATTCGCAGGTGGTGATCTTTCAGAAGAACGTTGCCACCAACTTTGACGAACTGGCGGTGGCCTGGCAGGTGATCCAGTACTGCGGGTATGGGGACAACCACCCGTTCAGGTTTCCCATGTCCATGCAGGTCGGCGCAAGCGACAGCTATGGCAACTACACGCCACAATTGACCGCGCAGAACGGGCAGTTGTTCACCATGCAGATGTCGGCCTCTGGCGACACGTTGGTCTACAGCGGAGCGGCCACCAGCATGAACGAGGTGCAGGTGCTCAATGGGCTGCAAAAGGGCGCGATCAACGCCAGCATCTACAAGGACGGCCGGCTGCTGGCCATCAAGACATCCATCGCGCCGCAGCAAAGGGCGGTGTTCGAGTTCAAGCCGACGATCTGGATCGGCGTGGCGTCTCAGGTGGTGCAGGGCCAGGTGATGAACTCAGCCATCCTGTCAGACATCAACACCGAACTTTCATTGCTGGGCATTGCCAGCGCCGACATCGTCATGACCGGCGGCGGCCCGGGTCCGAATGCCACGCCGTTCCAGTTCAACCTGCAAAACATCGTGATGGCCTGAGCCTGGTGCGGCCCCGGAAGACTCAGGGCGCCAGCACGGTCGGCTGCGGGTCGGCCAGCAGGCCCGGGTAGTCCAGGCTGTAGTGCAGGCCACGGCTTTCATGGCGGGCCTGCGCCGAGCGCACGATCAACTCGGCCACCTGCACCAGGTTGCGCAGCTCCAGCAGGTCGCGCGTGACGTGAAAGTGCGCGTAGAACTCATTGATCTCGCCCTGCAGCAACGCAATGCGGTGCGCGGCGCGCTCCAGCCGTTTGTTGGTGCGCACAATGCCCACGTAGTCCCACATGAAGCGGCGCAGCTCGTCCCAGTTGTGCGAGATGACCACGGCCTCGTCGGCGTCGGTCACGCGGCTGTCGTCCCAGCCGGGCAGCAAGGGCGGGCTGGACAGCGGCGACTGCAGGATGTCCAGCGCGGCGGCGCGGGCAAACACCATGCACTCCACCAGCGAATTGCTGGCCAGCCGGTTGGCGCCATGCAGGCCGGAATAGGCTGTTTCGCCCACTGCATGCAGGCCCACCAGGTCAGTGCGGCCATGCAGGTCGGTGTGGATGCCGCCGCAGGTGTAATGCGCCGCCGGCACCACCGGGATGGGCTCTTTGGAAATGTCGATGCCAAACTCAAGGCAGCGCGCGTAGATGTTGGGGAAGTGGGCCTGGATGAACGCCAGCGGCTGGTGCGAGATGTCCAGGTGCACGCAATCGATGCCGTGCTTTTTCATTTCAAAGTCGATCGCGCGGGCCACGATGTCGCGCGGCGCCAGCTCGGCACGGATGTCGTGCTGGGGCATGAAGCGCGTTCCCCCCGCGGATTCAGGCAGCTTCAGCTGCCCGCCTTCACCCCGCACCGCTTCGCTGATCAAAAAGCTCTTGGCATGCGGGTGGTACAGGCAGGTCGGGTGAAACTGGATGAACTCCATGTTGCTCACGCGGCAGCCCGTGCGCCAGGCCGCCGCTATGCCGTCGCCCGTGGCCGTGTCGGGGTTGGTGGTGTACAGGTAGACCTTGCCCGCGCCGCCCGTGGCCAGGATGGTGTGGGGCGCGCGGAATGTCAGCACCTGGTCGGTCTTTTCGTCCAGCGCGTACAGGCCCAGGCAGCGGTTCAGCGGCAGGCCGCGCTTCTTGCCGGTGATCAGGTCCACCAGCACATGGTGCTCAAACAGCGTGATGCTGGGCGTGCGGCGCACATGCTCGATCAGCGTCTTTTGCACGGCGGCGCCGGTGGCGTCGGTCACGTGCACGATGCGCCGCGCGCTGTGGCCGCCTTCACGCGTCAGGTGCAGCTGGCCGTCTTCTTCAGAAAACGGCACACCCAGATCGCGCAGCCAGCCAATGCTCTTGGGCGCGTGCTCCACCACAAAGCGGGTGGCGGCAGGGTCTGACAGGCCGGCGCCTGCCACCAGCGTGTCGTCCACATGGGCGTCAAAGGTGTCGCCTTCGGCCAGCACGGCGGCAATGCCGCCCTGGGCCCAGCCGCTGGAGCCGTCGCTCATGGCGCGCTTGGTCAGCACAGCCACACGGTGGGTGGGCGCCAGGTGCAGCGCGGCAGACAGGCCGGCCAGGCCGCTGCCGACGATCAGCACGTCAAAGTCGTAATAGGTTTGGGTCACGGTGAAAAATCTTCAGGCCGGTGAATAGGCCAGACGCACATAGATGGGGGCAAAGGCCTCGGCCTGCGTGACCTCGACCAGGGTTTCCTTGGCCAGCTCCAGCAGGGCGATGAAGGTCACGATCAGCACGGGCACGCCGCGGGTCACGTCAAACAGGTTCTCAAACTCGACGAACTTGCGGCCCTGCAGGTGGCGCAGCACGATGCTCATGTGCTCGCGCACCGACAGTTCTTCGCGGGTGATCTTGTGGTGCTGCACCAGCCGGGCGCGCTTGATGATGTCGCGCCACGCATCCTGCAGGTCCACCACGTTCACGTCGGGAAAGCGCGGCTGGATCGATTGCTCGATGTACACCTGCGCGCGCAGCACGTCGCGGCCCACCTGGGGCACCGCGTTCAGGCGCGCGGCGGCCAGCTTCATCTGCTCGTATTCGAGCAGGCGGCGCACCAGCTCGGCGCGCGGGTCCTCGGGCTCCTGGCCTTCGGCCACCTTCTTGGGTGGCAGCAGCATGCGCGACTTGATCTCGATCAGCATCGCGGCCATCAGCAAATATTCGGCCGCCAGCTCCAGGTTGCGGCTGCGGATCTCTTCCACATAGACCAGGTACTGGCGCGTGACCCCGGCCATGGGGATGTCCAGGATGTTGAAGTTCTGCTTGCGGATCAGGTACAGCAGCAAGTCCAGCGGGCCTTCAAAGGCCTCCAGGAACACCTCCAGCGCATCGGGCGGGATGTACAGGTCGGTGGGCATGGCGAACAGCGGTTCGCCATACAGGCGGGCCAGCGCCACCTGGTCCACCACGTCAGGCATGCCGGGCACGCCTTGCAGGGGCACGGCTGCCGGGTCGCTCACTTGGCGTCGGTCTGGTAGACGTAGGGCTTTTGCGGCACTTCGCCGGCGCGGTAATCGCCCCAGGCGCTGCGGTCCACCGCCTTGTCCCACAGCAGGGCACGGCCGGCGCGCTGCTGGGCTTCGAGGTCGGGTTTGCCGGTTTTCAGTTCGTCGATGAACTGGGTGATTTCAGACTTGTAGTGGGCGCGGCGGAAGAAATTCGCAATGGACATGGGGAACCCTTTGTCAGGGATTTTAGCTGGCGGGGGCGGCGGGTGGGGATAAGGTGAGCGACCTCCGTATAGCTGCGGTGGCGCGGGCTCGTCATGAGAATGGCCGGGAGTCCATTTTTGTTCCAGGTATCCATGTCCATCAGCACGCCCCGCATCGGTTCCGCAGCATCCGGCCCATCGAGTCCCTTGGCGTCACGTCGGGGCGCCCCATCGACGGTGGCAGCGACCGCTGTTAGCCCGTCTTCGCCGCGTGGCGGGGCGATCCCGCCGCGCCGACCCTCGCTTTCCTTTGTCGGGCCAGCGCCTGCGCGTCCCCGGCGGATGAGTGAATTGTTGACCGAAAGAGAGAATGTTGACATTCGAGAGAGCAAGTACAAGCTGACGGAGGACGGCGCAACAGAACTTCTCGCCAAGGCAGGCGCGGATACCCCCGCCTATGACAAGCGGATGCGCCGGCTGCTGGGCGATACCAGCACGACGCCGTTGGCGAAGTTGTTGAATGGAAAAACCTTGGCTGAAGCCAACGCCCTGATCATCACCGTCAGGACCCAGATCGACGCCCAAAAGGCCCGCACGCCAGAGGTTACCCGTGAATTGCTGCTGGGTTTGAGCCCCGAGGAGAAGGCTAAGGAGAGAGCTGAGAAGGCTAACAAGGCCGTCAACGAGGCGATTTGCAAGCTGCAGCAGGGCAATCCGCCCGGTCTGCGCGATGTTCTGGCCGGTGTTCCGGATTCAGACGAGACAGGATTGGGACAGCTTTTTGCCAACGCCCTGCAGAACCGGTCGGTGGAAGAACTTAAAGTTCTGGAGAAAGGCTTTCAAACCAGTGCCCGGGTGATGCTGATGGCCGATTCGAAAGCACCGCTGGAGCCCGCTACCAGGATGAAGTTCACGTGTCTGGATAAAGCTTTCAAGGAGGCCATTGAAAAGGCCACGAAACGCAAAGCGGAAAGCGAAACCATTCGAACCGAGAGCTGGGACAGCGTGCGCAGCCGATTGCTAAGGCCTCGCCCAGCTTCCGAGGATGCGATTTCGTCTACGCGGCTTCGTCGCAGTTCGACGGTCTCGACCGCTTCCAGCGCTTCCAGCAGTTCCAGCAGTTCCAGCAGTTCCAGGAGATCGTCGATCGCAGACGCTGAACTGTCCGCAGAGGATGTCGACGATGCAGATTTTTCGCCTAACTCCGAGCCTCCTGCGGAACTTGAAGAAGAATCAAAATACCACGCCATCCGCGGACTTCAGCGATTGCACCAGTGCGCTTGCGGCCAGAGCACGGGTTTCGAGTCGTTGTGGCTTGACTCGCTGGCCACTGCCGCTGACGAGGAGGATTCCCAAGCGTTTTCTGCATATCTTCTGTCGACCCTCAAAGGCCTGCCGCCCGATGAGCTTCGAAAGATGGAGAACATCGTGGAGAGCTTTTTGACTAACCCAAGGGGTTCTGAGCACCAAGGCGTCGGGGAGAGCGTCCTTGAGGCCATCCGGAAGGCCCTCGAGCTCCATTCAGATGCGCCGAGTCCACCGGACAACAAGAACCCCGCCGGTGCAGCAAGCGCATCTCCAGTGGGCGCCTCGCCGGCTACTGAAAACGCTGACTTGAAAAAGGTAGTGGGAGACGCACTAGCTGCGTATGACAAGGCAGCGAAAGATAAAGCCAAATTCGATGCCCCAAAGTGGATTGATCAGTTGCTCGAAAAATCGGCAAATCAACCGCAGACTGTGATTGATCAGATGCGTGCTGCGCTGCGAACAAAGTCAAAGGATGAACTGAGCGCGCTTTTGGGCTGTGCGTTGCAGCTACCAACAGGCCCGGCACAACTAAACCTTGCAAGTTTGATTCGACGACAAATTGAAGCCGCTTATGACGGAAAAGCTCCGTCTTCCGGGAGCGACTCCAAGAGCTCTGGGGCTGCAGCCGTATCCGGCCGGACTATCAACGATGCCAAGAACCCACCGGTTTCTGGCGAGGCTGGCAATTCATCGTCTGTCGCCGGGAGCATCGGCAATTCTTTTGCTGGCGCCTCGAGTCCCAGTTCAGCATCTGTACGCGCAAGCAGCAAGTGGAGGCTTGACAACAAAGCGGATTCTGTCACCCGCCAACTTCTGGCGCCGTTGAATCAATTTGCGAGGCAGTTCGACAACGCCAGATCCAATTTCACTCAAGCGCGAACCGATTACCTGAAAGAAGATTCCCTTCGGCAGATTGTGGACGCAACTCAGAAACTGGTCTTAGCGGCGCGCGGGATAGGCGATGGCATGAACGTACACGCCAAGACGCTGAACAAGGCATTCCTGGATGCTGCCAGGAACTTGAAAGACGTACTGGACAAAGTCGATGCAACCGTTGCCTCGGACACCCAGAAGATTTCGCGTAAGTGGCGGCCTTCGGATCTGGAACAGGCCGGGCTGGCCGTCATCCAGCGGGGAATGCCTAGCGCCGACGGCAAAGCGCCTCGCACATCGATGGCGTCCTTGGCCACCAGCAGCCTCTACCAACGGGTGAGCTCCATCTTGGAGACCGAAGCTCAAGCCTCGAAGCTGGCTCGGAGCCTGCTCGAATCTCCCACAACGTCTCGAATCAACTCTTGATGCGTGGGTCGGTGTCCCCCGCCAACGCCGCCGCAAACCCCGAACTCTCAAACAGCGCCCGCGGCTGCGCCTGCAGCGCATCCACCCGCAGCGTGCCGCCGCGCGCCAGCACGGCCTTGTGCAGCTGGCGCAGGGCGTCCAGGCCCGACGCGTCCAGCGACACCAGTTGCAGGGCGTCCAGCACCACTTCGGGTGCGTCCGGGCCTGCTTCCACGGCCTGCATGGCCACGTCGATCTTGGCGACCGCGCCAAAGAACAGCGCGCCGTACAGCTTGAAGGTGAATCGCCGGCCGTCCTGCGCGATCAGCTCCACGCGGAACAGCGAGCTCATGCGCCGGATGAACAGCGCGCAGGCCGCCACCAGCCCCACCTGCACCGCCACCGTCAGGTCGAACACCACGGTGAGAAAGAACGTGCCCAGCATCAGCACGCGGCAATGGCTGCTGTACTGGCGCAGGCGGGCAAAGGCATGCCATTCGCCCATGTTCCAGGCCACGAACAGCAGGATGCCCGCCAGCACCGCCAGCGGCACGTGCAGCGCCAGCGGCGCGGCCAGCAGCACCACGGCCGCCAGCGTCAGCGCATGCACCATGCCCGCCACCGGCGAAGTGGCGCCGGCGCGCACGTTGGTCACGGTGCGCGCGATGGTGCCCGTGGCCGGCATGCCGCCGAAGAACGGTGTCACGAAGTTGGCCACACCCTGGGCCATGAGCTCCTGGTTGGGGTCGTGGCGGCGCTGCGTGCCCAGCTGGTCGGCCACGCGCGCGCACAGCAGCGATTCAATGGCGCCCAGCAGCGCAATGGTCAGCGTGGGCGTGACCAGCAGCTTGACCGTTTCCCATGAAAAATCAGGCAAAGCGAAGGACGGCAGGCCCTGCGGTATGCCGCCAAAGCGCGAGCCAATCGTTTCTACCGGCAGGTGCAGGATCCCCGCAAACACCGTCAGCGTGACCAGCGCCACGATGGGCCCCGGCATGCGCGAGGTGACGCGCACGGCGCGCCCCATGCCGGGCAGCTCCAGCGCGTGGTGAACGGCATGGTGCACGGCGGATTTCTCGTTCCACAGGCGCGGCCAGACAAACAGGCCCAGCACGCAGGCCAGCCCCAGCCCGAAGGCATAGGGGTTGAAGGTGTCCAGGTGCTGCCCCATGACCTTGAGCTGCGTGAAGAAGTCCGCCGGCATCTTGGGCACGGTCAGGCCCAGCCAGTCGCGCAGCTGTGACGCGGCAATCAGCACGGCAATGCCGTTGGTAAAGCCGATGACGATGCTGACCGGCACATAGCGCACCAGCGTGCCCAGCTTGAGCAGCCCCAGCACAAACAGCAGCACGCCCGCGCAGGCGGTGGATATCAGCAGGTTGGCCAGGCCGTAACGCTCGACAATGCCGTAGACGATCACGATGAACGCGCCAGCCGGCCCGCCAATCTGCACGCTGGAGCCGCCCAGCGCCGAGATGAGAAAGCCCGCGATGATGGCCGTCCACAGCCCCGCCTGCGGCGACAGGCCCGACGCGATGGCAAATGCCATGGCCAGCGGCAGCGCCACGATGCCCACCGTCACGCCCGCGCCCACGTCGGCCATGAAGCGGCCGCGGTCGTAGCCGCGCAGCGAATCGATCAACCGGGGGTGAAAGCCCGCCAGGTGCAGGCGGGGCGGGGTCAAGGTGTCAGTCTCCGCCGGGGATGACGGCGTTGGCTGCGGCGCCCACGGCACGGCCGGTCAGGCGCACGGCGCCGATGGTGGCGTCTGCGGCCAGGCCGACGGTCTTGACGGCCACCGTGGCGGCCGTGTCGGCCACGGCGATGACCGCGCAGCCCTGCAGGAGCGCGGTGGCGGCCAGCAGGGCCGCCGTGAGCGTGCGTGCGCGAGAGAACATGGCTAAGACCCCAGTGAACTGTGACGAGGACCGATTTTACGGCGCCGCCCGGGCCTGCCCCCGCGCTTCAGGTGGTGTGCACCGCCAACGGGTCCTCGTGCAGGATGCCCAGCGGGGTGGCGTATTCGGTGTGCACCTCACCCTCGCCCGTGGCCATCATCTGCGTCTGACAGCCCGGCGGCAAGACGAACTGCGTGTCGTTGTCTTCAAAGCCCCGGTTGTCGACCACGATCTTCAACTGGCCGGGCGGGTGCGCCAGGCCGCCGAACTCCAGCACCGGTTGCCAGGGCACCTCCAGTTGCGCCAGGGTCTTCACTTCGTTCAACCCTTCGGCGATGAATACCGGGTCCGCCAGGCCGTCGGCCGGTTTCGGCATCAACACGCGGGTGATACCGACGCCCCCCTTGGCCACGGCATGCTGCTGCAAGGCCTGCCACGCGGCCGGTGTCAAGGCGCACGCCAGGCCCCGGTAGCGCGGGGGCAGGGCGTACAGGTCCAGTGTCTTGCCGTCAGGCGACAGGCAGCCCAGCAGCGCCTGTGCCGCAGCGCCGGCCACGGACGTGTCCAGCCCGGCGGCCAGGCGCTGCAAGTGCGCCTGCGACGCCAGCGGCACCAGCGCGTTGCGCAACGCGGCCAGAGCCGGTGCCTCGGCAGGATCGGGTGGGATCACCGGCAACGGCGCCGTTGTGCCGGATTCGCCCGTGCCTGTGGTGGACGGGGATTTGTCGTCCTGTTTTTCGCGCGAGATCGCCTCGGCAATTTTCTTTTGCAGCCGCTCGTTCCACGCGGCTTGACGTTTCAGCTGGTCCTGCTGTGTCGGCCCGGCGTGTTCGGCCAGGGACGCGTTGACACGGGCCATGGCTTTTTCGACTGCATCGGGGTCGACGCCCAGCGCCTCCAGCAAGGTCAGCGTGTCGCGGTCAGGCAGGCCGGCGTCCAGGATGCCGCACATCATCGCCGCCGTGCGCTCCGGGGAGAGTTCCAGCGCGGCCTGTGCGGGCGTGCCGTAGTCGCCTCGCGCGCCCAGCAGCCTGATCTTGTCCGCCAGCGGCAGGTTGGACGCGGTGATTTCGCGCACATAGGCATGGATCGATGCTTCCGGCGCGGAGGGTGGCCTGACGCGAGCCATTTTTTCCAGGGTGGGCACGCCGTCGCGCGGCGCCGCCAGCAGGTTCAACAGGTATCCATGGCCCAGCGCGCCGGGCGGGCACGCCAGCAGCGCGCGCAGATAGGCCGTGGCGGCGGCAGGGTCGCTGCGTTCGCAGGCCAGTTGCAACGCCGGTTTGCCGCTCAGGTCATCGGCCCGCAGGCGGCGCCATTTGTTGTCGTCGTCCATCTCCGACTCCAGGATGCTGCCAACCCCCAGGCTGATGCTGTCGGCCGCCCCCCGGCTTGCCGCTACCACGAGGAATTTCCCCGTCTGGGTGTCTTTCAAATCCACGTGCACGCCGGCCTGGTGCGACGGCGCTGCCGGCGCCGGGCCCGTGCGTTGCTCGGGTGGCACCCATCGCACCAGCGAGCCGAGCTTGGGCGTGCCGGGGAAATACCGGTTCACGGCGTCCGCGGGCAGCCACGTACCCAGGGTACGGTCCAGGAACCATGCGGGGTCATGGGCCACCACGCGCCGGTGTGTGCTGGTTTCGTTCGGGTCATAGATGTTGAGCACATATTCACGCTGCATCACCCCGCCGTGTTCGCGCTCTTTCACCCGCAGCTCGATGCCCAGCATGTGGTTGGGCGTGATGGCGGCAAAGCTGCGTGTTTCGCCGGGGCTCATCTGCCGGAGCTGCTGGCTGATCATGGCGCCGAAGTTGTTGGTGTCGAACAAGGCCTGCGGCCGGGTGCTGTACAGCAGCGCTTCTTCCTCGCGGATGGTGTCGTCGGTGACGCGCTGCTGAATGTCGCTGGTGCTCTGGAAGGTGTTGTAAGGAAAGGGCTTGCCGGCCTGCTTGCTGTCCGGCGGCGCCTGCTCCTTCGCCTGACGGTGGGCGTGGCGCTCCATCAGCCACAGGGTGCCCAGTGTGCGGCACAGGATGTCGTCGCCACTTTGTTCCAGGATGGACGTCGTGACCGAGCCGAACTTGCTTTCGCCGTTCAGCTGCATGCGCACGTTCAACTCCTGCGGCAGCAAGCTCCCGGTGGTGTGGTGGTAGGCCGCGCCGGCCAGGGTGACGGGGGCTCCGATCTGCTGGCCTTTGCCGTCCACGTACAGGACCCGGGACTTGTGCAGGGCGACATCGGGCACGTTCGCCCGGACCTCGCTGCCGGCCGGCGCGTGGATCGTCAGGTCCGACACAGGGCCTTCGATTTCGATGAACAGGCGCCCGGGATGCGAGGGTTGCAACTGACCCAGATCCAGCGTGCCGGTGCCCTGGCCGGGCGGCAACATGATGTGAACGTGCTGCAGGTCAGGCAGGCGCGACAGGCTCGTGAGCAGCGCCCTCGGATCCACCTGTGGCGGCAGGGTCACTTTGGTGATGCCCGTGCCGTTTTGTTGCAGCACATACTCGTTCAGTGCTGTCCAGGCCTCGGGCGCAAAGGCAACCAGGTCCGCCCAGCGCAGCCGCAGCCCGGTGCCCGGCTGCGCGCTGGTCAGGGACTTCTGGTCATCGCTGCAGAACGAATCCAGATCTGTTTCCATGAACCACATCAGGTTGAGTTGCGTCCCAGTGAGGCATTCGTCCATCGCTGAGATGGCGCCCAGGGCGCGGGCCTGGCTGCCCTCGGACAGCGGGCCGCCAGCGGCCTGCTGGAAAGCATCCAGGCAAAGCTGGGTCAGGCTGGCGGCATGATCGGGCTCGGAGCCCTCTGACGATCCGTCCAGCGCAAAAGGCCCGTCATGCGGTTGTGGTGTGGCAGAACGTGAAACCGACAGCGCCGAAGCAGGGCGGGAGCAAGGGGGAGTGTCCATGGTCAGCCTTTCTGGCTGGCAGGCGGCTGGTGAACTCCCTGGCAAGGGCTTTTGCTTTAAACCGTTGCCATGATGCGTGCCTCGAAGGCTGAATGTAACTATCCGTACGTCTTGATCGTCTCAGCGCACCCGCATGCCCGGCTGCGCGCCCGCCGTGGGCTCCAGCACGTAGATGCCGGGGTTGGCTTTCTCGTCACCGTGGCTGGCGGCCAGCACCATGCCTTCGCTCACGCCGAACTTCATCTTGCGCGGCGCCAGGTTGGCGACCATCACCGTGTGTTTGCCGACCAGGTCCGCAGGCTTGTAGGCGCTGGCGATGCCGCTGAACACGTTGCGCGTGCGGCCCTCACCCACGTCCAGCGTCAGGCGCAGCAGCTTGGTGGAGCCTTCCACCGCTTCGCAGTTGACGATCTTTGCGATGCGCAGGTCGATCCTGGTGAAGTCATCAATCGTGATGGTGGGAGCCAGTTCTTCACCGCCGGGCGTGAGCTTTTCGGGCTCGGGTTCGGCCGGCGCTTCAAACAGCGCATCCAGCTGCTTCACATCCACGCGCTGCATCAAATGCTCGTACTTGCCCACCGTGTGGCCCGCGCCCAGCGGGGTGGCGGCGTTGCCCCAACCCAGCGGCGCGCATTGCAAAAATGCTTCGGCCTGCGCAGCCAGTGCCGGCAGCACGGGCTTCAGGCACGCCGTCAGCAGCTTGAACATCTCCAGGCACCAGCTGCCCACGGCCGCGGCTTCATCGGCCTTGCCTTCCTTGGTGAGCTTCCACGGTGCGGCGGCGTCAAACGCGGTGTTCACCACGTCGGCCACGGCCATGATCTCGCGCAGGGCGCGGGCGTAGTCGCGCGACTCGTACAGCGCCTTGACACTCGCGGCCAGCGCGGCGGCGTCCACCTCGGCCAGAGACGGCGCTGCCACCAGTTGGCCCCCCGGCACAAACTTCACCGCCCGGCTGGCAATGTTCACGTACTTGCCGATCAGGTCGCTGTTGACCCGGGCCATGAAGTCGTCGGGGTTGAAGTCGATGTCTTCGTTGCGGCCGTTGAGCTTGGCGGCCAGGTAATAGCGCAGCCATTCCGGGTTCATGCCCAGGCTCAGGTACTTCAGCGGGTCCAGGCCGGTGCCGCGGCTCTTGCTCATCTTCTCGCCGTTGTTCACCGTCAGAAAGCCGTGCACAAAAATCTGGTTGGGCACCTTGCGGCCGCTGAAGTGCAGCATGGCGGGCCAGAACAGCGTGTGGAAGGTGATGATGTCCTTGCCGATGAAGTGGTACTGCTCCACGGTGGGGTCGGCGATGAAGGCGTCATAGTCCACGCCAATCTTGCCCAGGTAGTTCTTGAGCGAGGCCAGGTAGCCCACCGGCGCGTCCAGCCACACATAAAAGTACTTGCCGGGCGCGTCGGGGATCTCAATGCCAAAGTACGGCGCGTCGCGGCTGATGTCCCAGTCGCCCATCGCCGTCTTGCCGTTTTCATCGGGCACCAGCCATTCGCTGATCTTGTTCAGCACCTCGGTCTGCACCGCGCCGCTGTTGGTCCAGGTGTTCAGAAAGCTCAGGCAGCGCGGGTCCGACAGCTTGAAGAAGAAATGCTCCGACGTTTTCAGCACCGGCGTGGCGCCCGACAGGGCCGAATACGGGTTGATCAGGTCCGTGGGGCTGTAGACCTTGGAGCAGACCTCGCAGTTGTCGCCGTACTGGTCCTTGGCGTGGCAGTTGGGGCATTCGCCCTTGATGAACCGGTCGGGCAGGAACATGTTCTTTTCGGGGTCAAAGAACTGTTCAATCGTCTTGCTGGAAATCAGCCCATTGGCCTTCAGGTCGCGGTAAATCTGCTGGGCCAGCTCGTGGTTCTCGGGCGCGTCGGTGCTGTGCCAGTTGTCAAACGCGATGTGAAAGCCGTCCAGGTATTCCTTGCGGCCCGCGGCAATGCCGGCCACAAAGGCCTGCGGCGTCACACCGGCCTTTTCAGCCGCAATCATGATCGGCGCGCCGTGGGCGTCGTCGGCGCACACAAAATGCACCTGGCTGCCCTGCATGCGCTGGTGGCGCACCCAGATGTCGGCCTGGATGTACTCCATGATGTGGCCGATGTGGAACTTGCCGTTGGCGTAGGGCAGGGCGGTGGTGACAAAGAGCTTGCGCTGGGCAGACATGACGGGGGGCTTCTACTTGGGGAAACCACTGATTTTAGGAGTTATCGCTAAACTGCCCCATCGTTTCCATGCCCTGTTGTCCCCCCAAGCGCCCCAACAAGTCACACCATGCCCACCCCAGACCAGCTCCTGCAAGCCCTGCAAACCGTCATTGACCCCAACACGGGCAAAGACTTTGTGTCCACCAAGGCCCTGAAAAACCTGCAGGTGCACGGCGGCGAGGTGTCGTTTGACGTGGAGCTGGGCTACCCCGCCAAAAGCCAGTTCCCCGCGCTGCGCTCGGCTCTGGTGGCCGCCGCCAAAACCGTGGCCGGTGTAGACAACGTGTCGGCCACCCTGAGCAGCAAGGTCGTGGCCCATGCCGCCCAGCGCGGCGTGAACCTGATGCCGGGCGTGAAGAACGTGATTGCCGTGGCATCGGGCAAGGGCGGCGTGGGCAAGAGCACCACGGCTGTGAACCTGGCGCTGGCCCTGGCGGCCGAGGGTGCTTCGGTGGGCCTGCTGGACGCCGACATCTACGGCCCCAGCCAGCCCATGATGACCGGCACCAGCGGCAAACCCGAAACGCTGGACGGCAAAACCATGGAGCCCAAGATCGGCCACGGCCTGCAGGTCAATTCCATCGGCTTTCTGGTGGGTGAAGACCAGGCCATGGTCTGGCGCGGCCCCATGGCCAGCCAGGCGCTGGAGCAGCTGATCACGCAGACCAACTGGAAAGACCTGGACTATCTGATTGTGGACATGCCCCCGGGCACGGGCGACATCCAGCTCACGCTGTGCCAGAAGGTGCCGCTGACCGGCGCGGTGATCGTCACCACGCCGCAAGACATTGCGCTGATTGACGCGCGCAAGGGCATCAAGATGTTTGAAAAGGTGGGCGTGCCCATCTTGGGCATTGTGGAAAACATGGCTGTGCACGTGTGCAGCGCCTGCGGCCACCTGGAACACATCTTTGGCGTGGACGGCGGGCAAAAGATGGCGGCCGAATACAAGATGGATTATTTGGGTGCGCTGCCCCTGTCCATGAGCATCCGCCTGCAGGCCGACAGCGGCAAGCCCACCGTGGTGGCCGAGCCCGACAGCGACGCGGCCCGCCTGTATGGCGACATCGCGCGCAAGCTGGCGATCAAGGTCGCGCAAAAGGCCAAGGACTTTTCGTCCAAGTTCCCGACCATCACGATTTCCAAAAACACCTGAGCAAATAAAAGGCAGCCATGAACCTGCTGGCGTCACTGCGTTACCTGGTGGCCCTGCAGGAGCACCGCCACTTTGGCCGCGCGGCGCAGGCCTGCCACATCACGCAGCCCGCGCTGTCCAACGCGCTGCGCGCGCTGGAGGGTGAATTTGGCGCGGTGATCGTCAAGCGCGGGCGCACCTTTGCCGGCTTTACGCCCGAGGGCGAACGCGTGCTGCAATCTGCCCGCCTGATGCTGCACGAGCGCGAGCTGCTGCAGCAAGACCTGGCCAGCGTGGCCGGGCGGCCGCAGGGGCGGCTGGTGATTGGCGTGGTGCCGGCGGCCGTGCCGGTGGCGGCGCGCTTTGCCGCGCAGCTGCAGGCCCTGCACCCGGGTATCACGCCCACGGTGCGGTCCATGAGCTCGCCCGAGATTGAGGCGGGGCTGGACGACCTGATTCTGGACATGGGCCTGGGGTATACCGACCGCATGGGCACGGGTGGCGCCAAGCTGGACCAGGTGCCGCAATACGACGAACACTATTGGCTGGTGCGGCGTGCGCCGCAGCCCGCGGGCGCGGGGCTGTCACTGGGCGGCACCATCAGCTGGGCCGACGCGGCTAAAGAGCCGCTGTGCCTGCTGACGCCCGAAATGCACAACCGCACCATCGTGGACGGCGCCTTTGCCGCCGCAGGCGTGACGGTGACCCCTGCCATGGAAACCAATTCCATCCTCACACTCGCGCTGGCCGTGCTGGAAGGCCAGGTGTGCAGCGTGGTGCCCGGCGCGGTACTGGGTGCCGTGATGGCCTGGCGCGAGCTGCAGGCATTGGCGCTGGTGGCGCCCGAGCTGCAAACGCCGGTGGGGTTCATGCTGGTGCGGGCTGCGCGGCATTCGCACACGGTGGAGGCGGCTTTGGCGCTGGCGCGCGATGCGGCTTGGCTGCGGCATGCGGCGCGGCATAGTGGGGTGTTGCGGGGTTAGCTGTCCCTTGTTGGGCTGGCATCGCACGCAAGGCTGTGGGTGGGGCCGTCGGCGCTTCACTTTGGCGCCCCTTCGCTTCGCTACGGGGTCCCCTTCGCTTCGCTACGGGGTCCCCTGCGCTCCTCAGAATCGAGGGGACGCTACGGGTCGATTTGTGCAATGGGCGCTGAACGCGCCATCGCAAAAATCGCTCCTTCGCTTGTCCGCTGCGCGGACCGACCCTCGATTGCTGCGGTGCTCGGCGCCAAAGAGGCGCACCGCCGGCCCCACCCACAGCCTTGCAGGCTACAGGGTTGGTGCGCCACTGGCGGTTTCCGGTAAGGCTTGTGCTGGGCCAAAGGGGCGGGACTGATTCCCGCCTTGAGCAAGTGCCGTTCCCCTCAGATTGGGGGATGCGGGCTATCGACCGTGTGAGGTAGGCTGGCTATAGCGGCGCGCAGGGGCAAATTCAAGGAGGCGGTATGGCTGCGGTTTTGCTGAAGTTGCTATGCCTGCGCGTGGGCGCAGTGAATTGCTGCAAAGCGTTGATGTGCAACGACTTTACGGTTATTTGCGGGCCATCTTATTACGGACGTCGCCACGTTATTCCGCTGTTTTGCAGGACATATCAAATTTAGGCCGCCCAACAGCCTTACACCAGGCGCAGGCGCCCGCACGTCTTGCCACTCCGTGTCATCCGTTTGTGGGTTGTGTGAATCTGCAACCTCAACTAGCATAATTTTCTCAACTTAAAGGAGAAGGCCATGAAAAGACGGATGTTTTTCTTGAGCGCTGCGATCCCGCCGATACTGGGGAACGCACAAACGACGTTCGCGCACCCTTCAATTTCCATGAAGATTGGAGTGCCGGGGTCGCAACCTAACCCGATCTCATTTGAATTCGAAAACTTCGGAATTGACTCAAGTGGCGTGGGAGAGGCGTCAACTGGTAAGGTTCAGTTCAACATCAATAGCGACCGGGGCATCACCGGCCCCAAGGTGTTGGCGGTCTGGAATCAGTACTCTGCAGCGGCAGAAGTAGTTTTGAGTTCTGGCTACCGCTTGCTTGATGGGGTCGCACGAGTAGATCAGTTTGACATCTACACGGACACTAAGCCGCCAGCGCCGAACAATGGCAAGCCGGCCGCAGGCGATATTCAGAAACACGTATCCATTTCGTTTCAGCGCAATACTACGAACTCTGGGGTGTTCAAGATTGCGCAAAACAACACCGCAATGACCGGTACGATCATGGTGTATTTCACGGTGCGCTACAGGCCTGTGAGTTGAGAAAGCACCATTTTTCCTGGGCGGGGCCTAACATGTCGGCCCAGAGGCGGCGACCCTCGGCCGCGCCTGGCCTCCAACGTTATGTCTCACGGCCAGGAATCGTTCATGCCTGAATTGGGCGGCCTGATTGAGCGTGGCCTCGCTCGTATAAACGAGTCGCACGTACATGAGCTCGGCCGCGTTCTGGAAGCAGCTTTATCGGTCATCCATCCGAATGAGCGCCGTAGCGGTCGCGAGAGTCTAGACTTTTTCATGTCAAAGTCAGTCGAGACGATGAACTCATTTCTGCAGTCCGCTCGGGAGTTCGTTCTCCGTACCGTCAAAAGCACGAATACGGTGCTCACACCTTTGAAGGTCGATGAGTTGGTCAGCTTGGTACAGGGTGGCCTTCGTGAAGATCTGTATCTCAGAAGATTTGAGGTGTACGAGTCAGCTTTCGCTCGTCGCATCGCAAGTTTCGGAGGCGCAATGAAATTGGCCGACTTTCGCGCTGACCTTTCGAAAGCTACCCTGCACGCGGGCATATCAAACCGTATCCGCGCCTCTTTGCGTGAATTAAGGGACGATCTTCTCACGGAGCTCGAGCGACAGCGCAACACCAGCCCTTCCGCAAAGAAGTTATCGAAACACCCTGGAGATCGCCAGATGAGCTATTCAGCTTCTATCTTCAACGTCATGATCGCATCGCCCGGTGACGTGGCCTCTGAACGCGCGATAGTTCGGGATGTAGTGTATGAGTGGAATGCGGTGAACGCCAATTCGCGGGAGATCGTTCTCTTGCCCGTGGGATGGGAAACCCATTCATCTCCAGAAATGGGTGCGACGGCGCAAACTATCATTAATCGACAGGTATTGTCGAAGTGCGATCTACTCGTGGGAATATTTTGGACGAGGATTGGTACGGCTACGGAGCGCCATCTGAGTGGGACCGTCGAGGAAATAGAAGAGCACATCTCGGCTGGGAAGCCAGCGATGCTATATTTCTCGAGCCAACCTGTCGCCCTAGATATGGTCGATATAGACCAAGTGCAAAAGCTAAAGGCGTTCAAGGCATCTTGCCTAAGCGGTGGTCTCTATGAAACGTACGACAGCCATAGCGAGTTCAAGGACAAGTTTTATCGTCAGCTGCAGCTGAAGATCAACGAGCACCCACTTTTTCAAACTGCTAACTTCGGCGGAGAAGAGCAGGCAATAGTGGAATCGCGTACACAATTGCCTGACCTTTCGCCTGAAGCAAGAGTCTTGTTGAAGGAGGCCAGCCAGGACCGTGGAGGTACGATCATCCTCGCGAGATACATCGGCGGCACGGGGATGCAGACGAACGGGAAAAACCTCATACCTTCCAATGAGCGCCGTGAGGTTGCGAAGTGGGAGCAGGCTCTCGAGGAATTGAAGGCTAAAGATCTCGTTGTAGAAAGAGGCCACAAAGGCGAAGTTTTCAAGATCACGAATCTGGGCTATCAGGTCGCGGACATGATCGTGCTATGACCGGCGTAGCAAGTCAGTCCAGCGGATCGCCTGTTGCGACTTCTGACTTCTGCCTTCCGACGTTAGGTGACCGAACGCATACGCCCAGAAGGAGGCAATTACATGTCCACAGCGATAGCTGAGCCAAAGAAGTCCGGCAATGAGAAGTCAGAGTCTGGCCTCTCGTCCCTAATGAACTTCGTCCCGAGTGCCTATTACGATCTAATTGCGCGCGTCTGTCCGGGAATGGCGTTTTGGGTTGCACTGTCTTTCAAAGCCTCGCTTGTCTCGGGCTTGAACCCAAAAGCACTAAATGAGTTCTCCGGGCCAGTGCTCTTTGTTCTTATTGCATTGAGCTACGTATCCGGCATCGTGCTAACTGGATTCACCGTCGTGTGGGACTGGGTTTCACTCATGTTCCTTTCGGCCACAAAGACGATGCGCAGTCATCTAGGGCTTGACGCACCCAAATCCACTCCGTTCAGCAGCCGATGGAAAGTCGTTTCCCTTCACATTGACGCTGTCATAAAAGAAGATGAAGGGGCCGGGCGTGTCCTTGTCAAGGCTATGGCCGAGGTCACGCTTTGCCAGAACTTGCTTTCCGGCATGCTGGTCTTGGCGTTCATTGGTCATTATTCGCAAGATTCGCGCTTCTTTGCGCCGCTTCTCTATACGGAGTTCTATATCCCAATTGCCCTCGCGCTGTTTCTGTCAATGCTTTTTAGACAGGCAATGTTCTTAGGCCGCGTTAAAGATCTCTATGAGTTATATGTACCAGTACGGCTCAGTTTTCCGTCGCCCGCCTGACCCTTACATCGAAAGAACGCTTTCCGGACTTCGGCCTACAAGCGTCTCTCATGACAAACGTTAACGCTCAGTATGGTCATTCCCGCTATCACCGCCAAAGGACTGCAAGACGCATTGCGGCTTTCCGCGGCTCATGAGGTGAATGTATGGTGCGGTACCGATGCAATTTCTGAGGCCGAGTACGAGGCCATACAAGACTCCCACTTGTCTCGCTTCATCTATCCGCTTCAGGGCCAAGAGCCCCATGTTCTCGCAGGCGCCATAGACACGGTCGAAGAGCACCACCCAGGCGAAACTCTGTGGATTGAGTAATGCCCTTGAGCTTTAACAGGTCAATGACGCGGACCCACAACAGCAGGAGGCGGCTCCGTCGCAAGTTTCGGTGGCCCGGCCGTCTACACGGTAGGCGTCACAATAGCATCCTCCACTTCGTTCACGCAGAAGTCAAAACCATGGCAGCGAAGAGCACCTATCGCATCGAGAGGTTCACTAGCTGGGACCGCTTCCGCGAGGTGGTTTCCAGTCCTGAGTATCGTAGCTGGGCATTCCGTGGGCAGTCGTCAGCGGATTGGCCCCTGTTCAGTTCGCTTTCAAGATATCTTTTGAAGTACCAAGTTCATCCAGACGCTTGGCCCCAACAGGAGTCAAGAATCCTCAGGGTGTTTAAGCGTAAAGCTCACCTGATTCTTCAACACCTTCCCGACCAGGATGATCAGTTTGAATGGCTTGCATTGATGCAACACCACGGGGCACCAACTCGACTTATTGATTTCTCTTGGTCGCCGTTCGTAGCCACATTCTTCGCGCTTGAAAATGCGAGCGAGGCTGTAGCCATCTGGGCAGTTTTCCCCCCTGGGTTGAACGATCGGCCGACCCGGACAACCAGAGCAAGCCAAACGACCAAAAGCAATGAAATTGGCCCCTGGATCAATGGAGCATACGAGAAGCACTTCCTGCCGAACAAACGCAAGGTTGCTGTCATTGGCGAGCCCCATCGAATGAATCAACGTCTTGTGGCGCAGAGTGGTACGTTTGTAATCCCGGGGCTTCTCCAACGACCTGTTGATGAGCTCGTACCTTCGTCCTCGATCGTGAAGTTTGTACTTGACGCCAAACAGCTTCGGCGGCACGCCATGGCCGAGCTCTACACAATGAATATCAGCAACGCCACTCTGTTTCCTGGCCTTGACGGTCTGGCGCGCTCACTTGCCTATGAGCTAGAACATCATTGGGCATTCGATCCCCTGACGATGAAAACGCTCCCCGGATTTGCGATGTGACGCCTTACCCCTCGTATACGAACTCCCCTCAACGGCAAGGGGCTGATCGATAGATTGGCTGTTGGGGAAACACCTGCAGTCGTATGTCCGGCATCTGTTGTCGGATCGTGTGTGTCCCTTGCCGACATGGAATCTGCGTCACCGATGCGCCAGTCGCTACGAACGGCTGGCACGCTGCCGGAAGAGTTATCGGCGTCTGTCGGTGCGGGGAGTGCCCTGGTAGCCAGGACGGTCGATCAATCTCGTCGCAAGCTTGGATGGGTGTTCAAAGCCTCATGTTGTTGACGGCTGTTTGGGGTACCTGGCAGGCAACCCGGCATCGAAAAGCTCTTCCTGCTGAACTTCTTGCTCAGCCGAACGTTGGGTTCACCAAACCGCACCTTGTGTCGCGGCGTGGCCGTAGCCTTGGTGCTGCTTGCATCTCCCTTTTCAAAAATGGGAAGATCGGCAAAACAAGGGGTGTGGGACGCGGCCATGGGCTGACGGTTGTCCGACACCCATCCGGACCCATGAACCAGCCTGCCAACATTCAACCTTCGGACGCTGCCGACGACATGGGCAGCCGGACCCTGCGCCGGGGCTTGCAGGTGCTGGACGCCATTGTCGAGGGCGCCGGCGAAGGTTTGCGTGTCGTGGACCTGTGCAGGCATGTTGGTCTGCAGCGAGCCACGGTCTATCGCCTGCTGGCCGAGCTGGTCGAGGCCGGCTATGTGACCCAGGAGGGCCGGTACCGCTATCGGCCGGGGCCCCGGATGGCCAGTGTGTCCGGCGCCGCCGACACATCGCGCATCGCGCAGCAATTGAAGCGCGTGCTGGCGACCATCAGCGCCGCGTGTGGCGACGCGGCCTTCGCCATCGTGCGCGAAGGCGCGATCTCGCATTGCATCGCGCGGCACGTTGGAACGTTTCCCGTGCAGGCACTGCTGATCCCGGTGGGCAACCGCCAGCCCCTGGGTGTGGGGGCGGCGGGCCTGGCCATGCTGGCCGCCATGCCGGACGCGGATGTCGACCACGCGATTGCCGCCAACGCACAGACCATGGGCGCCTTCGGCGACATGACGCCCGAGCGCATGAGAGTCCTCATCCGGTCTGCGCGTGAACGCGGCTGGTCAGTCATCGGCAACCATGCCACCCGGGGCGTGCTGGCCGTCGGCGTGCCTGTGCTCAATGCCAGCGGCCAACCGGTGGCGGCCATCAGCGTGGCGTCCACCATCCTGCGAATGAACCGCGAACGTCAGCGCAAGATCGCCCGGCTGATCGCCGATGTGCTCGCGCAAGCGTTCCCTGAGGGCCTGTAGGGAAGCAGGAGCAGCCGCCGGTGCTAGGGTGAACCCTTATTTTTGAACGTCCGGCAGCCGGACGTTTTCAGCGCGCAAATCGACAGACCCGAAATAGGATGACCGCCACTGGAAGTCCAAAAAAAGAGGTTCTATGAAAACGCTGAATCAGTTCAAACGGTTGCGCCGGTGTGCCGTGTCACTCGCAACCCTGGCGGCCCTGGGTGGCCTGGCAATGTCTTCGCACGCTCAATCTGCCAGGTGGCCGGACAAGCCGGTGAGACTGGTCGTTGGCTATCCCGCAGGCGGTGCAACCGACGCGATTGCGCGGCTGGTGGCCAGCCGGCTCGCCGAGCCACTGGGTCAGGCCGTGACCGTCGAAAACCGGCCCGGCGCCAACAGCAACCTGGGCGCCGAATACGTGGCGCGCGCGCCCGCAGACGGGACCACGTTGCTGGTCTACAGCGTGGCGCAGACGATCAACGCGTCGCTGTACCCCAAGCTGGGCTATGACGCCCAAAAGGACTTCGTGCCCATCGGCCTGATCGCGAAGATTCCCAACATCCTCGTTGTCAACACCAACTCCCCCGTCAAGACGGTGGCAGATTACGTGCGCGTGGCCAAGGCAACGCCCGGCGGCGTCACATTCGCATCGGCAGGCAGTGGCTCATCGACGCATCTGTCCGCCGAGATATTCAAGATGAATGCCGGGGTGAACCTGCTGCATGTGCCCTACCGCGGCAGTTCGCCAGCGATCACCGACCTCATCGGTGGGCAGGTGCAGTCGATGTTTGACAACGCCCCTTCCGCGCTGCCGCACATCAAGTCCGGGCGCCTTCGCGCGGTTGCCATTACCAGCGCCAGGCGATCGAACTTGTTGCCGGACCTTCCCACGGTCGCTGAATCCGGCTTTCCCGGCTTTGAGGTTCACTCATGGTTCGGGCTGGCGGCGCCGGCCGGAACCCCGCAAGCCACTGTCGAGCGGTTGAATGCCGAACTGGGCAAGGTGCTCGGCTCCGCCGATGTGCAGCAGCGGCTACAGGACCTGGCGGCAACGCCAGAAGCCGGGACGCCGGAACAGATGCAGGCCCTGATCGCGACGGAGCTGAAGCGATGGGCCGCCGTGGTCAAGAGCTCCGGCGCCCAGCCCAATTGAGGAACCTCTCAGGCATGTTCCCCATTGACTTCTTCTGGCGGGCGGCTGACCGCTGGCCGGACCGCGTGGCCGTCGACGCACCCGACGGTGCGATCACCTACCGGGCGCTGGCAAGCCAGGTGGCTGCGCTCGCCCAGGCCTTCGGCGCGATCGACCCGCAGCCCCAGAGCCGCGTCGGCATATGCGCCATCAACAGCGCCGACCACATCATCGCGCTGCTGGCCACACTGGCCTGCGGCAAGGTGTGGGTGCCACTGAACCCGAAGAGCACGCGCCACGAGATCCGCCGCATTGTCGACGCCACAGAACCCGCCATCCTGGTGCTCGACCCGGCTTGCGCGGATCTTCTGGATGCGGCGCCGGGCACACGCATCGTCACCGGTCCCGGCATGGCTGACAACGGCTTGTCGCTCCGCGGGCAGGTGGCGATGCATGCGGGCGCAACGCGCCCCCGCATCGAACTGGCCATGCATGATGCCCAGGCGATCAAGTTCACTGGCGGCACGACAGGCGCGCCCAAGGGGGTCGTGCAGCCTTACCGGGCGTGGATGGCCAACATCGTCAACCAGATCCATGCCTGGGGCTTTGACCAGAACGACCGCTATGTGGTGGCTGCGCCCATCACGCATGGAACGTCCACCTACCTCCTTCCGATCCTGGCGCAGGGTGGCTGCCATGTGATCCTGGCGGAAGCTGGCGCCCAGGCCGTGCGCGCGGCGTTTCGCGACCGCGCGGGCACGGTGTGCTTCATGCCGCCGACGCTGATCTATCAGCTGATGGGCTTGCCGGGCGCGTCGCGCGCCGACTTCCCCGGCCTGCGCCGCCTGATCTACGGCGGAGCCCCGATGCCGCCCGAAAAGATCCGCCAGGTGCGCGATTTCTTCGGGAACGTGCTGGGCACCACCTATGGGCAGACAGAGGCGCCGCAGATCCTGACCGTGATGAGGCCCGAAGATTTTGAGGACCCAAGGAACTGGTCGGCGGTCGGCCGCGCCACCTGGTTCAGCGACGTGGCCGTGATGGCACCCGATGGCCAACTGCTGCCGCCGGGCCAGGTGGGGGAAATCGTGGCGCGGGGCGATCTGGTCATGAGCGGCTACTGGCGCCTGCCCGAGAAGACGGCCGAGACCCTGGTGGCGGGCTGGCTGCACACGGGCGATCGCGGCCTGATCGACGAGCGCGGCTACCTGGTGCTCAAGGATCGCCTGAGGGATCTGGTCATCACCGGGGGGTTCAACGTCTATCCGGTCGATGTGGAGAACGCCCTGAGCCGGCACGCGGCGGTACACGAAAGCGCCGTCTTCGGCATTCCCGACGACAAGTGGGGCGAGTCGGTCCAGGCGGCCGTTCAACTGCGGCCAGGCCAGCAGGCCAGCGAAGCCGAACTCCAGGCTTTCGTGCGCGAACTGCTGGGGCCGGTGCTGACGCCCAAGCGGATCCACTTTCACGCCAACCTGCCGCGCTCGCCCGTCGGCAAGGTCCTCAAGAGCGCGGTGAGGGAACTCGCCTTGAACGACGCAGCCGCCGACACCCGCACGGAGCCCAAAACATGAACCCATCCACCACCCAGCCGCCCGTCACGCGCCTGTGCACGCACACCCTGACCAGCCTTCATTACCGCGACGCGGACCTGGTGAATGACCTGATGGGCAAAAAGACATTCACCGAGGTCGTGCTGATGCAGGTGCTCGGGCGTGCACCTCGTGAAGTGGATCTGCGCATTGCGGATGTCGTCCTCATCGTCCTGATGGAGCATGGGCTGACGCCAAGCTCCATTGCCACCCGGCTCATCTACATGAGCGCGCCCGAGAATCTGCAGGGCGCCATCGCGGCAGGCCTGCTGGCCGTGGGCAGTTCATTCGTTGGCACGATGGAAAACTGCGCCCACCTGCTCGACCGCATCGGTGCCGCTGCCGACCCCCAGGCGCAGGCCAGGCAGATCGCCCTGGAGCACAAGGCGAACAACAAGCCGGTGCCGGGTTTTGGCCACCATCTGCACAAGCCGGTGGACCCGCGCGCCTACAAGCTGCTCGACCTGGCCCGCAGCGAGCCCGAACTGCAAGGCGGGAAAGTTCGCGCACTCGAGCTGCTGTCGGCCGCCGTGGATGCCGCCGCCGGGCGGCCGATCACCATCAATGCGACGGGCGCTATCGCGGCCTTGCTGGGCGAAATCGGCGTGCCGGCGAACGTGATGCGCGGCTTTGCCGTCATCTCGCGCGCCGCGGGCCTTCTGTCCCACATCGTCGAGGAGCAGCAAGAGCCATCGGCCCGTTTCATCTGGGACACCGTCGAGCGTGCAATCCCGTACGCGGGAGCCGCCACATGAAAACCACTTTCGCGGGCTTGCTGGCCATCCTGCTTGCCGTGTCAGCCAACGCTGAAATCATCATCGGCCAAACCACCGTGCTGACCGGCGGCGCAGCGGCCAATGTGGCCGAGGTCAACCTCGGGGCCAGGCTCGTTCTGGACGAGGTGAACGCGGCCGGCGGCATCCGCGGCCATCGCATCCGGGTGGTGTCGCTGGACGACGGTGCGCGCGGCGAGGTTGCTGCGGCCAATGCTGAAAAGCTGGTGACCGAGCACAAGGCGGTCGCGCTGTTCCTCAGCCGCAGCACCCCGACGGCTTTGGCCATGCGCGACGTGCTCACCAAACACGGTGTTCCACTCATTGCGCCATCGACCGGCGCCGGCGCGCTGCACCGGCCCGTCCATCCCTATATCTACAACCTGCGTTCCAGCTACCAGGCCGAGGTCAAGAAGGCCATCGAAGTCCTGGTGACGATGGGCCTTGCCAACGACATCGGCATCATCGCGGTGGATGACGCCTTTGGCGACGATGCCATCCAGGGCGCCGATGCGGCGAAAACCCGCCCGCGCTTTGTTGAGCGGTTCAGTTATGCCACCGGGGACGTGAGCAAAGCGGTTGCCCAGGTCAAGGCCACCGGCGTACGCGCCGTTGTCATCATCGGATCGACCCATCCCACTGTGGCCGCCATCAAGGCGATCAGGAAGGGCAACAGTGCACCGCCGACCATCATCACGATTTCGAACAACGCGTCCGACACCTTCATCAAGGCGCTTGGCGAGGACAAGGCCGGCGTCATCGTGACCCAGGTGTTCCCCAGCGAAAACGCGATCGACATGCCTCTGGTGCGGGACACAATGGCCATGCTGAAAAAGGCCAAGCCCGGCGCACGCGTGACTGCGGCGGTACTTGAAGGGGCCGCAGCCGCCAGGCTGCTGGTGGAAGCCCTGAAGAACGTGAACGGCCCGGTCACATCCCGCTCGCTCCAGGCCTCGCTCGACAGCGGGGTCGCATTCGACATCGGCTGGCCCAACAGGTCCATCCGGTACACCCCAGCCAACCACACCGGCATCAGCTTTGCGGACACCTCAATCGTGACTGAAGCCGGCAACTTCCGCCGGTAGACGTTGGGCGGCACTTCGCGCAAGGCTGTGGGTGGGGCCGGCGGCGTTTCACTTTGGCGCCCCTGCGCTTCGCTACGGGGTCCCCTGCGCTCCTCGGAATCGAGGGGACGCTACGGGTCGATTTGTGCGATGGGCGCTGAACGCGCCATCGCAAAAATCGCTCCTACGCTTGTCCGCTGGCGCGGACCGACCCTCGATTCCTCCGGTGCTCGGCGCCAAAGAGGCGCACCGCCGGCCCCACCCACAGCCTTGCGGCCGGCAGGGTTGGTGTGCCTCTGGCGGTCTCCGGTAAGGCTTGTGCTGGGCCAGAAGGGGTGGGGCTGATTTCAGCCTTGAGCAGTTCCATTCCCCTCAGATTGGGGGATGTTAGCTATCGACCATGCGGCGGGAGCTGGCTATAGTGACGCGCATGGGCAGATTCAAGGGGACGGAATGGCGGCGGTTTTGTTGAAATTGCTACACCTGTACATAGGCGTATGTGGATTTTCTGCAAGTCGTTGATATCCATCAACTTCGAAAATTTTTACGGGCATGTTGTTCTACACATCGCAATGCAATGCCCAAGTTTTGAGGATGATTAAAAGTTACCCCTCTTGTGAGAGCTGGAGAAACATGAAAAAGTCAGTTATAAAAGCTCTGCTGGTTGCAGCTTCTTTGGGGGGATCGGCCAAAGTATTCGGAGAATGCCGAATGATGATATCAACGTCTTCCATCCCAAAGGGATATCACCCCGTCACTGTTGACTGGAAGAAAAATGACCCTAGAGGGGATCAAGTTTGCATATCAAAAACTGAGGGAAATGAGATCCGCTTTATACCTTGGCTTGATTTTTCAATGCCATCTGAATACTACGTTCTCTATGAGTATCCAAATCCTTCCACAACATTCAATGGGTGTAGAAGATGGAATGTATTTATGGGCTCATATAACTGCATTGATATGTATCCCTCCTATCAGATGCGGAGAAAATAAATATGAACCTGCAACAGTCTGACCACGGAGTAAATTAACCATGACAAAAACAAAGATTACGAAAATAATTCTTGAACGAGATGGCGTTGAAAAAATTGCAGTGCCTGCCACCATAGAAGAGCTAAAGGCGGCCGATGCTGGGTTTAAAGAGCTTGGTTTTAATATTAATCAATGCTCATGCGGAGATGAAGTATGCTGGCAAGGCTACGTTTGGCGGTGTGCATATGGTCCAAGTGGAGAATGCCAATGGTTCAAATCGGATTGGCAATGTAACTGAGAGACGCCCAACAAGTCGTTTAAGTCCGACGCTTGCGGCTAGGACTCACCGCCGTATTTAGGCTTCATGAATATTCATCGCGTCATTCATAGCTTTAGAAAGCATCTATTCGATAGCCTTCTCGTCGCAATGTCTTTGGCATGTTTCATGATCATGCTCATCTCGAGTAGCGACCCAGTGGTGCCCTCGATTCAGGGGACGGCAGCGCACAACTTGCTAAAGCAGTTCCAAACAGGCAATCAGATCGCCTTTGACTTGTCTGTCGGGCTCCTTGCGGGAGTGTTCATGTACTACTTGGTAGTCCGTGTGCCTGAGCAAAGCAAGCGTCGAAGACTCCGGAAAAACCTTGTAGAGACGTACAGATCCTTCAAAAAAGACAGCATCGCGATCTACTTGAGTTGCTTCATGCCTTCCTATCCAGCAGAACTTCCAGAGACTCTTTCTGACCAAGCCGAGTTTCGGAAGTTCTTTAGTGAGCCGCATGTCCCTAGCCAAGACAGGTGGCACGCTGTCGCCAATGGTCTTAACGACTATCGCCTCAGCAGCCTCGTGGTAGAGCTTGAGATCCTCATGCAGGAGATTCATTTCACGCTAAGCGCTATCGATGTCCAGGATCACAGGGCTTTTCAAGTTCTGAAGCATCTTTCCAAGATCATTTACCGAAGTAAAAAATGGACTACTGAGTACGACGATGTCAAGTCAATGATGAGATTCCTTTGGTCGTTACACACCGGATGGAGCTGGGTTGATGGCTATGCCGAATCCGACCCCATCTCAGAAATGATCGCCGCGATATGAAGCCTAACGCTTCGTGCATGGACTCCCCCGCAGCGGCAAGATATTGACCGGTAGTTTTGAATTTCGGGCAGAACCCGTGAAGTCGTATATCTGGTATCCGAAGTGAACTCTGGGGTGGTCTGTGCCACTATGGAATCTACTCGCACGGTGGCCTACATTACGAGCAGCGGGCGAGTAGCCGCAAGAGTCATCGGCAACAGTAGGTGATGGTTCGTCAGCAAGATCGGTGGCGAACCCACCTTGCCGGCCCCACCCACAGCCTTGCGCGCGATGTGCGCTCGCATAGATTCAAAACCTGAATCACCCCATACAGCAAACCCATTTGACCCGCCACCGCCACGGCAGGACACTGGCGGCTGTCCCACAGGAGCCAGCCCTGACTACGCCAGCATCCAGCCATCCGGCCCACGACCCCGCCGCCACAGTACAAGCCATCGTGGCCGCGCACGCAGCCACCCCCGGCGCGTTGCTGCCCATCCTGCACGCCGTGCAGGACGCGCTGGGCTGCATTCCGCCCGAGGTGGTGGGCACCATCGCGCAGGGCCTGAACCTGTCGCGGGCCGAGGTGCATGGCGTCATCAGCTATTACCCGCACTTTCGCCAGCAGCCCGCCGGGCGGCAGGTGGTGCAGGTGTGCCAGGCTGAATCGTGCAAGGCCATGGGGGCGGATGCGCTGATGGCGCATGCGGCGCAGGTGCTGGGTTGCGGTGTGCATGCCACGCGGGCCGACGGCGCGGTGTCGCTGGAGCCGGTGTACTGCCTGGGGCTGTGCGCGTCGTCGCCGGCCATCATGGTGGGCGACAGGCTGCATGCGCGGGTCACGCCGCAGCGGCTGAGCGAGATCGCGGCGGTGCTGGGGGTGGCTGCATGACCGCTGGCACTGTGCGCGTTTACGTGCCCCGCGACGCCGCTGCGCTGGCCTGCGGTGCCGACGAAGTGGCCGCCGCCATCGCATCCGCCTGCGCGCAGCGCGGGCAGCCTGTCGACATCATTCGCAACGGCTCGCGCGGCCTGTTCTGGCTGGAGCCGATGGTGGAGGTGGCCACGCCCCAGGGCCGCATCGCCTACGGCCCCGTCAGCGCGGCTGACGTGCCCGGCCTGCTGGACGCGGGCCTGCTGAACGGCGGCGCGCATGCGCTGTGCCACGGCCCTACCGACGCTATCCCCTACCTGGCGCGGCAAGAGCGCCTGACCTTTGCCCGCATGGGCGTGACCGATCCGCTGTCGCTGGCCGACTATGAAGCCCACGGCGGCTGGGCCGGCCTGCGTCGGGCGCAGGCCCTGGACGGTGCGGCGGTGGTGGACGAGGTGTTGCAGTCGGGCCTGCGCGGGCGCGGGGGCGCGGCCTTTCCGGCGGGCATCAAATGGAAGACGGTGCACGCTGCCGGCGGCCCGCAGAAATACGTGGTGTGCAACGCCGACGAGGGCGATTCGGGCACCTATTCCGACCGCATGACGATGGAAGGCGACCCCTACATGCTGATCGAGGGCATGGCCATCGCCGCGCTGGCCGTGGGCGCCACGCAGGGCTACATCTACATCCGCAGTGAATATCCGCACGCCATCGCCACCATGACCGAGGCCATTGCGCGCGCCACCGCTGCCGGCTGGCTGGGCGATGCCTTCCGGCTGGAGGTGCGCAAGGGCGCGGGTTCCTATGTGTGCGGTGAAGAAACGGCCATGCTGGAGAGCATCGAGGGCAAGCGCGGTATCGTGCGTGCCAAGCCGCCGCTGCCGGCTGTGCAGGGCCTGTTTGGCGCGCCCACGGTCATCAACAACGTGATCACCTTTGCGTCGGTGCCGCTGATCCTGGCGCAGGGCGCGGCGTACTACCGCAACTATGGCGTGGGCCGCTCGCATGGCACGCTGCCGCTGCAGCTGGCGGGCAACATCAAATACGGCGGGCTGGTGGAAAAGGCCTTTGGCGTCACGCTGCGCGAGCTGGTGTTTGGCTTTGGCGGCGGCACGGCGTCGGGCCGGCCGGTCAAGGCCATCCAGGTGGGCGGGCCGCTGGGCGCCTATGTGCCTGAATCGCAATGGGACCTGCCGCTGGACTATGAAGCCTATGCAGCCGTGGGCGCGGTGGTAGGCCACGGCGGCATCGTGGTGCATGACGACACGGCCGACATGGCGCAGCTGGCGCGCTACGCCATGGAATTCTGCGCGATTGAATCGTGTGGCAAGTGCACGCCCTGCCGCATCGGCTCCACCCGCGGTGTGGAGGTGATTGACCGCATCACATCGGGCCAGCAACGCGAGCAGCAAGTAACGCTGCTGCGCGACCTGTGCGACACCATGGTTCATGGCTCGCTGTGTGCCATGGGCGGCATGACGCCTTATCCAGTTCTATCGGCACTGAACCACTATCCCCAGGACTTCGGCCTGCAGGCAAAGGAGCCCGCCCATGCTTGAACACCACAACGAAGCTGACTACGGCACACCCGCGCGTGAATCGGCCGAGACCGTCACGCTGGAGATCGACGGCCAGCAGGTGACCGTGCCCAAAGGCACATCCATCATGCGCGCCGCCATGGACGGCGGCACCCAGATCCCCAAGCTCTGCGCCACCGACAGCCTGGAACCCTTCGGCTCCTGCCGCCTGTGCCTGGTGGAGGTGGAAGGCCGCAAGGGCTACCCCGCGTCGTGCACCACGCCGGCCGAGCCCGGCATGAAGGTGCGCACCCAAAGCCCGCGCCTGCAGGAGCTGCGCAAGGGCGTGATGGAGCTGTACATCAGCGACCACCCGCTGGACTGCCTGACCTGCAGCGCCAACGGCGACTGCGAGCTGCAGGACATGGCGGGCGTCACTGGCCTGCGCAATGTGCGCTACGGCTTTGACGGCGCCAACCACCTGAAGGACGCCAAGGACGAGTCCAACCCCTACTTCAGCTACGACCCGTCCAAGTGCATCGTGTGCAACCGCTGCGTGCGCGCGTGCGAGGAAACGCAGGGCACGTTTGCGCTCACCATCAGCGGGCGCGGGTTTGAATCGCGCGTATCGGCGGGGCAAGACCAGCCCTTCATGGACAGCGAATGCGTGAGCTGCGGCGCCTGCGTGCAGGCCTGCCCCACCGCCACGCTGCAGGAAAAGAGCGTGATCTGGCTGGGCCAGCCCGAGCACAGCACCATCACCACCTGCGCCTACTGCGGCGTGGGCTGCGGCTTCAAGGCCGAGATGAAGGGCAACCAGGTGGTGCGCATGGTGCCGTGGAAAGACGGCAAGGCCAACGAAGGCCATTCGTGTGTGAAAGGCCGCTTTGCCTGGGGCTATGCCACGCACAAAGACCGCATCACCACGCCCATGGTCCGCGCCAAAATCACCGACCCCTGGCGCGAGGTCAGCTGGGAAGAGGCCATTGCCTATGCGGCCAAAGAGTTCCGCCGCATCCAGGCAGACCATGGCCGGGATTCGATTGGCGGCATCACCTCCAGCCGCTGCACGAACGAGGAAACCTACCTCGTGCAAAAGCTCATCCGCGCGGCCTTTGGCAACAACAACGTGGACACCTGCGCGCGCGTGTGCCATTCGCCCACCGGCTACGGCCTGGGGCAGACCTATGGCACCTCGGCCGGTACGCAGACTTTCAAGAGCGTGGAAAAGGCCGACGTCATCATGGTGATCGGCGCCAACCCGAGCGAGGCGCACCCGGTGTTTGCGTCGCGCATGAAGCGCCGATTACGTCAAGGCGCCAAGCTGATCGTGGTGGACCCGCGCCAGATCGACCTGGTCAACAGCCCGCATGTAAAGGCCGACTATCACCTGCAGCTCAAGCCCGGCACCAACGTGGCCGTCATCACCGCGCTGGCCCATGTGGTGGTGACCGAGGGCCTGCTGGCCGCAAGCTATATCGCCGAGCGTTGCGACGACAAGTCATTCCAGCAGTGGAAAGAATTTGTGGCCCGGCCTGAAAATTCGCCCGAGGCCATGGCACCCGTGTGCGGTGTGCCCGCCGACCAGCTGCGCGGCGCCGCGCGCCTGTACGCCCAGCCGGGCAATTCGGCCATCTACTACGGCCTGGGCGTGACCGAGCATGCGCAGGGCTCCACCATGGTCATGGGCATTGCCAACCTGGCCATGGCCACAGGCAATGTGGGGCGCGAAGGCGTGGGCGTGAACCCGCTGCGCGGGCAAAACAACGTGCAGGGCAGCTGCGACATGGGCAGCTTCCCGCACGAGCTGCCGGGCTACCGCCACATTTCAGACACCACGGTGCGCAGCCAGTTTGAAGGCGCCTGGGGCGTCACGCTCAACCCCGAGCCGGGCCTGCGCATTCCCAACATGTTTGACGCCGCGCTGTCGGGCAGCTTCAAGGGCCTGTACTGCCAGGGCGAGGACATCGTGCAGTCGGACCCCAACACCCAGCACGTGGCCGCAGCCATGATGGCCATGGAATGCGTGGTGGTGCAAGACATCTTCTTGAACGAAACGGCGAAGTACGCCCATGTGTTTTTGCCGGGCTCGTCGTTCCTGGAAAAAGACGGCACCTTCACCAATGCCGAGCGGCGCATCTCGCGTGTGCGCCGCGTCATGCCGCCGCTGGCCAGCCATGCCGACTGGCAGGTGACGCAGATGCTGTCCAACGCGCTGGGCTACCCCATGCAGTACAGCCACCCGCAGCAGGTGATGGCCGAGATCGCGGCGCTGACGCCCAGCTTTTCCGGGGTGACCTACGACAAGATCGACCGCCTGGGCAGCGTGCAATGGCCGTGCAATGACGGCACGGAAGAGGCGGGCACGTCCATCATGCACGTCGGGAATTTTGTGCGTGGCAAGGGCCGCTTCATCATCACGCAGTACGTGGCCAGTGACGAAAAGGTCACGCGCAAATTCCCGCTGCTGCTGACCACCGGCCGCATCCTGAGCCAGTACAACGTGGGCGCGCAGACGCGGCGCACACCCAACAACCAGTGGCACAGCGAGGACCGGCTCGAGATCCACCCCCACGACGCGCAGGAGCGCGGCATCAAGGACGGCGACTGGGTCGGTATCGAAAGCCGTGCGGGGCAAACCGTGCTGCGTGCAGATGTGACCGAGCGCATCCAGCCCGGCGTGGTGTACACCACGTTCCACTTCCCTGAATCGGGCGCGAATGTGATCACCACCGACAGCTCCGACTGGGCCACCAACTGCCCGGAGTACAAGGTCACGGCAGTGCAGGTCATGCCGGTGGCGCAGCCGTCTGATTGGCAGCGCTCGTATTCGCGCTTCAACCGTGAGCAGCTTGGTCTGCTGGAGGCGGCGCATACGCATGGCGCGCCGGACGCCATCCCGGCAAAATGACCGCCATGAAGCCCGATGACGCCCCCCTGACCCCACCCCCCGGCACGCGCAGCGTGGCGGCCAGCGGCCTGCGCCGCGGCCAGCGCTTTGAGGCGCGCGACTGCGTGGCCGAAGAGGTGCCGGTGGCGCTGGAATACAACGGCGTGTCGCACGCCGTCATGCTGGCCACGCCGGCTGATCTGGAAGACTTTGCCATGGGCTTCTCATTGACCGAGGGCATCGTCACCTCAGCCGCCGAGGTCTATGGCATGGACGTGGTGCCCTCGTGCGACGGCCTGACCGTGCAGCTGGAGATTGCCTCGTCGCGCTTTGCCGCGCTGAAGGACCGCCGCCGCAGCATGGCCGGGCGCACCGGCTGCGGCCTGTGCGGCACCGAGAGCCTGGACCAGGCCGTGCGGCCCGTGACGGCCCTGGCCAGCGATGCGCGCTTTGCCGCTGCTGCGGTGACCGCCGCATTGCAGGCCCTGCGCGGCCGCCAGGTGCTGCACGAGGTGACGGGCGCAACGCACGCCGCGGGCTGGGCCCATGCCGACGGCACGCTGGCGCTGGTGCGTGAAGACGTGGGCCGCCACAATGCGCTGGACAAGCTGGTGGGCGCCATCGCGCGCGAGCGGCTGGCGGGCCCCGGGGGTTTTTTTGTGGTGACCAGCCGCGCCAGCTACGAGATGGTGGGCAAGACCGCGCAGGCCGGCGTGGCGCTGCTGGCCGCTGTGTCGGGCGTTACCGGGCTGGCGATTGATGTGGCGCAGTCGGCCGGCGTGGCGCTGGCCGGCTTTGCGCGCGGGCATGACCTGACGCTGTACGCCCATGAAGAGCGGCTGACCTGGCCCGAAGGGAGCTGACGATGGATGCCGACAACCTGGTGCGCATGGCCAACCGCATTGGCGATTTTTTTGAAGCCATGCCTGATAGGCCCGAGGCGCTGGAGGGCATCGCCACGCACCTGAAGAAGTTCTGGGACCCGCGCATGCGCCAGCAGTTTCTGCGGGTGGTGGATGCTGACGCCAACGCTGACACCGCCGCGCTCAAGCCCATCGTGCGCGACGCCGTGCTGGCGCACCGCAGCTTGCTGGGCTGAGCCCACCGGCCCGGCGGCTCGCCACCGCTTTACTTCTTGCACTGGTCGGCACTGACCGCGGCGGTTTCCTTGTCTTTTTCCTCTTCTTTTTTCTTCTTTTCTTCGGCCTTGGCCTCTTGCTTGGCTTCTTCCTTGACCAGCAGCGCCACAAACTGCGTCACGGTGTTGTCCACCTGCTGAATCACTTCCTGGATCTCGGCACGTGACACAGCCCGTGTGAGCGTGTCGTTGTTCAGGATGGCCACGATGGAATCCACCACAGGGGCGGCCGCAGGCGCAGGGGCGGGGGCCGGGGTGGGCGCTGGTGCCGGCGCTGGTGCCGGTGCGGGTGCGGGTGCCGGGGTGGGTGCAGGCGCCGGGGCAGGGGTGGGCGTGGGAGCCGGTGCAGGCGCGGGAGCCGGCGTGGGCGCCGGTGCGGGCACGGGCGCTGGTGTGGGTGCCGGTGTGGGCGCCGGGGCCGGGCCGGGCGCGGGTGCGGGCGGCGAGGGCGGCGTCACAGGGCTGCCGGCCGCCACGTAGGTCACTGGCGTGCCCGATACGGTGGCCGACGGCCCGAAGGTGGTGGCACCGCCCGAGGTGGCGCTGATGCCCGTGGGGCCGTTGACTGCGCCGTTTTGCGTCAGCGTGCCCGCCGCATTCAGGGTGACGGCGCCGGTGCTGGACGACACGTTGCCGTTGAGCACCATGTTGCCTGCACTGGTGAGGTTGGTCGCTGCCAGCACGATGTTGCCGTTGGCCGAGACCCCGCTGCTGCCGATGGTCAGCGGGCTGTTGCTGGTCAGTGACAGCGTGCCACCGTTGGCTGCCACCGGGCCCGATGTGCTGACGCCGCCGTTGCTCACAATCGTGATGTTGCCGTTGGCGACATCTGCATCCTGCAGGTCCAGCGCAACGGTGTTGACCAGATCAATGTTGCCGGCGCTGGTGGCTCCCCCATGGAAGGCGCTGAACTGGTTGGCGGGGTTGGTGAGGGACACACCCGACTGGGAATGCGCCGTCAGCAGCCCGGCGGTGACCAGCGCCGCGTTCTGGCCGATGGTGCCTGCGTTGGCGGTCAGGTCGATGGACGATGCGGTGATGGCGCCCACCACCAGGTTGCCAGCGGCCTGGTTAACCGTGACCGGCCCGCCCAGGTTGATGCTGCCACCGGTTTGCGCAAAGCTGTTGTTCACCACCAGCGCACCCGCGCCTTCCAGCACGCCGCCGGTGTGGTTGTAGCCGGCGGTGTTCAGGCTGCCCGCGATGTTGATCTTGCCCGCCGCGATGGCCAGGCTGCCGGCGCTGGTCAGGTTCTGCAGGAAGGTTGTGGAGGCCAGGTCATAGATGGCCGAAGCGGCCGCAGGCAACGTCACAGCCAGCACGTTGGAGGCGTCGGGCAGGGCGTCCCAGTTGCCGGGCGTGCTCCACAAACCGTCCAGGGCCGCGCCTGTCCAGGTGGACATGGGCCGCACGATGATGGTGCTGTTGGTGTTGGGCGCCTGGGTCAGGGTGTAGTTGTTGCCACCGTTGCCGTCATTCACCACCACGCCGCTGACGTTGACGGTCTTGCCCGTGCCCACATGGCGGTCGGTAAATGCGAAGGTGCCGCCGGTCAGGGTGTCGCTGGCAAACAGCGAGCCTGAAGTGACGGTGGGCGTGGCCACAGCAGAGGTGCCGCCGTCGTACACCCGCGACACGTCGGCGATGCCGACCGTCAGCGGCGCCGGGTTGATGGTGCCCGGTGCGGTGTTGGTCGATACAAGGTAGTTGCCGCCGCCATTGCCGTCGTTGACGGTGTAGCCGGCGTTGACCTGCAGCGTGCTGAGATTGGCGCCCAGCACGTTCTTGCTGGCAAACGACTGGGTGGCCCCGGTGACCGAGTCGCTACCGAACAGGCCGCTGATGCCGACCGCGCCGCTGGAGTTCACGGTGCCGTCATAGGTGCGGGTATCGCTGGCGGCTGCCAATGTCAGCGCAGCAGGGCTGATATCAGCCGTGACACCCGCAGGTTGCAGCACGTTGTAGTTCGTCGCGTCCGGTCCGCTCAGGCTGAAGCCGCTGACGGTGACGGGCTTGGCCACCCCGGCGTTCGGGTTCGCAAACGCGCCGGCGCCAGTGCCGCTGACGCTGACCGAATCCAGGCCCAGCGCGGTGACTGCCGCCGAGCCGCCCAGCGTGGCGACCGTGGTGCTGTCGTAGGTGCGGTTGACGGCGGTCACACCGGTGACGGCCAGGTTGGCCTTGGTCACGTCGG